>CAMVGV010000073.1 GCA_947167135.1 uncultured Lachnospiraceae bacterium | reverse complement strand
TTTCCGGGCTAATGTTTGAATTATTTTGGGACATTTTCAAAAATGCTTGACATAGTGAATTCCGGCCACCAAAAATCAGACTCACCAAAAATCAAGCCATCAATTTTGAAACCATCGCATCTATGGTGGGTTTAGGTTCATCTCCCTGTACCTTGGGTTCTTTTATCTTGAGTCCGAGAGACTTCATGGCATTTAAATACATATCTCTGTCAGCAGGCCGGGGATCCTCAAGGAATACCTTCCCGTACATTGTCTGCGCTATCTGTGTACAAATATATTTATAACAGGTTTTCCAGCTGGAAAAGCCCATTGATGACAAGAGTTCCTCCCTGACCAGATCCTCAAGCTTTGATTTCTTGTATTTCTTTAATTTCTCCTTTTCCGGGTGGGTATCCAGGACATTTTCCACGGCCTGGTCAAGATTCAGGAAATCATCAACCATAATCTTCTTTTGTTTTCTCTTGATAAAATATTGGGTAACCTTATTTGCGATTTCCAATGTCAGAGCCCCAACTCCGACTAAAGCACCTATTGGAGCAAGATAACCTGTCATTGCCAAACCACCGGCAATGATCCCCATTGTGCCCGTGACAATTCCGACTCCCGAACTTACGCCTTTTCTGATAGCTTCATTTGTCTGATGGTTAAGAAACTGCTTTACAAGCCTCTCATCACGGGTGAGATTATTCTGGTCTTTTGTTTTCAGGGTTTTCTTAGCCCTGTGTATATCCACACCGGTACTGATAAGGCGTCCTGCCTGTATCCCGGATGAGACCATCTTCACGGTTCCGGCCACGACACATATTCCGCCGCCGACCATTGTCACTATATCCCCCACACTTCCCGTAGCCCACAGCGCATCCGCAGCATCACCAAGCCACTTACCGCCTTCAGCAGCCGCTTCCCCGATATTTGCGATAGCACTGCCAAGAGTAGCAATGCTCGTAACAGTTCCGCCAATGAGATTGCCCGTATCACCTGTCACATCTATCCACTGGGCAACGGCATCCGGTGTGGAAAGGGTATTGTCCTTCACGAGTCCCGCAACGGTCAATGCGACACCCACTGCACCGAAAAGTGCCGTAAGCCCCCCTATGCCCGAGGAAATAAAACCGAAAGTCGATGTTGAGGTCATAGGCTTAACATAATCGCCCGCAGCAGAAAGACCTCCGCTCACATATCCCAGACCGTCTCCTATAACCCATTCATTGAATTTACCATAATAATTTGAAGCTTTATCGAAGAATTCAGAAGAATCATCATCAGGATTCTCGGCTGTCTTCCCGTCTATTCCATGTTGTTCGTAATCTTCTTTTTCGATTAAGTGATTTTTATTCTGGTCTTTCTCAAGGGGTGAAGTTTTACTGAGCTCCACAAGATCATTGATAAGCTTTCTAATCTCCCTGTATTCCGAAAAAAGCCTTTGTCTCAGCATCGGATCCGCTGCCATATCCGGCGGCATATCCTCATGCATTCCCGCATTTCTGTACAGGAAATGCAGTATTGCCCCTCTTTCCTTTATCGCAGTGACAAGACCCTCCTTTTTCCGTAAAACCTCGTCTTCTTTTCCGTTATCCAGCTTATCATTATCTTTTACGGTCTTAGCAGCTTTATGGACATTTTTCTCAAGTTCGATAAGCTTGTCGAGCACAGGCGCCGAGATCATTGCGGAACGCATGGCTTTTGAAAAGGTCTGAAGTGTCTTACCTTCTATTTTTTTGTAATCCGGCTGATAATTGTAGAGTGCGGAATAGTATTCGGAAAGGGACGCGCTTTCCTCCTTCCCGTTTTCCACAAGGTAAAATACCAGCATCTGCTGCTCTTCCGGTGCTTCCAGGAGATTATTTACGAAAGAGAATTCTTTCTTTTTTACTCCTCTTTTAATAAGATAAGCCTGAACACGCCTCATGCCCTCCTTCTGGGCATCGGTAAAGCTTAGCTTATCAGCATCCTGTTTTTTTCTTACTATCGTATCTTCATCCTTGGGCTTTTCCTTCAGGATAAGGTCGTGCAGGGCATCTGTCTTATCCTTGAAATCACCATTAACATAAACGGCATATTCATTTAAAAGCTTCAGAACATTTTTGTCCTTTTTATCTGCCAAAGCAGCGAAATTATCTATGTCTTTTTTGAAGGTGTCGAAAAATTTCTGCTTATATACCTTAACGGAGTCACCGGTTACAAGTGTCTTATCATTAGTGTAATGATCCAGTATCTCCGCATACATTCCGGCGATCTCTTTTATTGTTTTCCCGGGATCCCTCTTTTCCTCCTCGGGCTTTTCGTGCTTAAATAAGCTCTTATACTCTTCCTTCCTTTCATTTACACTTTCCATATCGGAAAGGCCGATCTCTTTTAAGCGGATAAGATTCTGATAGTAATCAATGAGCTCCCCATTCCGGTCATTCGGATCGGCAGCATAAAGCTTTGCAAGCCTCTTCCTGAGCTCGTTAAAGGAAAGAGAGTGCATCTCATCATGCGGAAGAAGCGCATAATACTTATTCTGCATTATCCTCTCGTATACGGCGTAGTATGCCCTCAGATCATAAAGAGCCTTGAGATTGGCCTGGGCTTCAATAAGTGCGTCATCAGGAGCCCCTGCATTAAGAGCAGTAAGCTTTTCCCCGATCACAAGCTCATACTCCGGAATATGGCTGAGTTCGTCTTTGATTTCATCATAATGTTTATAAAGGATATCATAGGCGCTCTTTCCCTTTTCCTGGAAGAAGACCTTGGCAAGGTCAAAAGCCGCAATCCTTTCATAGCTTTTTTTCTTCTCATCGTAGGTTTTCGGAAGCTCCGGTGCGGCTTTTTTGTCAAAATCCTCTCTTTTGGTGACCATATCCCGCTGGACAGTTCTCTTTTCAGCAGCCCTGCTTACCCGTTTCGGATGTTTTTTTGAACCCGGGGCAAGCTCCAGTCCTACCTCTTCATGCCCCTTTATTACCTCATCCTCCGTAGGGGCATCGGCAGGAATATCCGGAAGCTCCTTCATCTTCATCATCACCGGTGAAGCCGCGATCTCCTGCTTTGTATCGTCTATCATTTCGAGACCCATTGCTGTTGTATTCATGAATTCGGATACAGCAGTGATATTCTGTGTCTCAATACCTACCCGGCGAAGTCTTTTTATCTCTTTTTTTCCGTCACTCATAATTACCTCTTTACACTATCTTGATCGCGTTGATATATCTGCCTGCTATTTTCAGGTGTCCGTATCCCCCGAATGACCTTTTTATGAAATTCGTCACATCCGGTCTTTCAAAGGTCATAAAGATTTCCACATCCCTTCTGTTATCATAGGTTCCCTTTATCTTATCCAGCATAAGAGCCGTATGCTGTCTGAAATCATCGGGAGAGAGCTCCACGGAATCAGTCCAGATCACATTAATGCTTCCGTTTCCGGTATTGCAGAGCATACAGCCCGTATATTTACCGTTTTCTATCCGGGCCGTACTCCATTCCGGATCATAGTCTGCATTTTGTACGGCTATATCAAAAACCTTCCTGTCCATAACGGAAAGCTTTGAAACATAGGTATAGCCTGTCTTTCTTTTGGCTCTGCATATCTTTTTGTACATCGGTGAACGGAGGATATCCCCGACGGTCGTCTTATACAGATTCTTTCCCGGAAAGAGATCATAGCCGTAATGCAGGAAAAAATCATTTAGTGAATCATTTTCCACATATTCACTTGAAACGGCAGTCGGATCAAGTTTTTCAAAAAAGCCCTCAAATGCATCCATCAGGGCACTACCGTAACCATTTCCTCTTTTATCCGGGAATACATATAGTGACAAAATGTCGATACTATACCGGTCTGCTCTTGCGCTCAGCGCACCGGATGCTTTCCCCTCATCATCTACAACCCCTATACGTATCAGGTTTTTATCCGTCTTCACCGCACTTCCCGGAAGCAGTGAAATAAATGCTTTAATATTGTTTTTTGTAATTCCTGTGATCTTCATTATATGTCGATGCCTCTCCTTTCATTAAGCGGCTTATTCACCCCATAAGCTTTGAAACCATCTCACCGATCGTGGGCTTCGGTTTATCTCCCTCAGCCTTCGGCATACGGACCTTCATACCGAGAGACTTTAGCGCATTTACGTACATTTCCCTGTCGTCCGGCATAAGATCCTCGATAAACACCTTTCTGTACAGGATTTCCGCATATCTCACACAGATATGCCTATAACATTCCTTCCAGCAGGAAAAACCAAGCTCTGCAAGAAGCTCCTCTCTAACGAGTTCCCTTAACCTGGAATCACTGTATTCTTTAGCTTTTTCATTTCCGATACGCTTTTTCCTGACAGCGCTTACCGTATCGTCCAGATTGAGGAAAGTGTCAACTGCCTTCTTCTTGTTTGCCTTTTTCTCCTTGTGGCTTATTACCTTATTTACTATCTCAAGGCCTACAGCCCCCAGACCGACAGCTGCCCCTGCGATCGCCAAAGCCCCGGTTACTGTTCCAAATAATGCCAGTACGCCTCCGGTTATCCCTATGAGACCGGTGGTAATACCGACTCCGGCACTGACTGCAGCGATCTTACCTTCCGCAGACTGATGCTTAAGAAACTGTGAAAAGATCTTTTCATCTTCATTAAGTCTCCCCGGATTCTTTCTGGCAAGGGTCTTTTTTGCCTTATGGACATCATAAACCGTACTGAGTCCCCGGCTCACCTGTATTCCCGAGGCTGCAAGCTTTATGGCTCCGGCACCTATGCATAGTGCACCCCCGGCCACAGAAAGCGTAGACGCACTTCCTCCCACGGATTTCAGTGTATCTGCGGTACCGCCTATCCATTTGCCGCCCTCCGAAGCCATCTGTCCGACAGCTCCGATCGTTGAAGTCAGGGAAGAAACAGATAAAGTCGTTCCGCCTCCCAGATTTATCAGGTCTCCGGTAACACCTATCCACCTCGCTATCGAATCAGCAGTTGTCAGGGTTTTATCACCGACGATATCGGCTATATTAAGAGCAATCCCTATGGCACCGAGAAGACCGGTTATTCCCCCTGTCCCGAAGGACACAATGTTCAGAACCGATGAAACTCCCGCTTTCCCAACAATTCCTCCTGCGGCGGCAAGTCCTCCGCCAAAAATGCCAACACCTTCTCCAAGGACATATTCCTGCATAAAATCAACGGCACCTGAACTGCTGCCGGTGATCTCGTTTCCTGTATCCTCATTTTGTACAGCGTTTTCTCGAAGCTGCAGCTCCTGTTCATATTCCTGCTTTCTGATTTCAGCTTGAGGAGAAAGTCTTAGGAGACTCCGGATAAGCTCACTTATCTTTTTATATTCCTGAAACATTCTCTTCCTGAGAACAGGATCCGCTACCATATCAGGAGGCATATCGGGGTGCAGACCGGAAGAGCGGTAAAGTAAGATGAGCAGGGCACTCCTTTCCCTTATGGCGTTTACAAGACCATTCTTTTTCTGCTCCAGCTGTTCCGGATTATTTCTATCAAGTGCCTCATTGTTTTCCACCGTTTGATCGCCGGCTATGATATTATTCTCAAGCTCTATAAGCTTGTCCATAACAGGAACCGACTGCATGGAAGAACGTATGGCTTTGGAAAATTTACCGAAGCTCTTATCCTTGAATTTTGAAATGTCCGGAACGTAATTATAAAGAGCACTGTAGCACTCCGGAAGGGACGGGTACTCCTCCCTGTCATTCTCAACCAGGTAGAAAACTAGCATCTGCTGCTCTATCGGCGCTTCCAGGAGACTATGCATAAAAGCATATTTGCCTTTAGTGATCCCTCTTTCCAGAACATATGCCTGAACACGGCTTAATCCCGCCTTTTGTTCCCTCGAAAAATTTATCGTGGCAGCACCGGCTTTTTTTCTCTTTATTCCTCCTTCATAATCCGGTATTTCTTTTATGATATCTACATGAAGAGTATCCGTACTGTTATAGAAGTCCTTTTGAAGGAAACGTTCATAGTCACTAAGAAAAAGTCCGGTTTTCCTGTCTTTTCTGTCTTTATCATTAAATAAATCCAGATTGGCGTTAATATCCTCAAAATGAATAGAAAAAAATCTGTCTTTATATACTTTTAAGCTTGTATCCGTAATGAGGGTTTTGTCCTTTTTGGCATGCTCCACCATTCCGGAATAAAGATTCACAAGCTTCTTTAACTGTTTTTTGGGATCCGGCTTCTTTTTTTCGATTTCTCCTCTGCTTAAAGCAGTTTGGTATTCCTCCTGCCTCGAAAGCACACTCTTCAGATCAGAAAGACCTGTTTCCTTTAGCCTGATGAGATTCTGATAAAAATCGATAAGCTCACTATTACGGCTTTCCGGTATTTCTTTATAAAGTAAGGCAAGACGGCTCCTTAAGTCGTCATATGACAGGGCAGCCATCTCCTCCATCGGAAGACAGGCATAATACCTGTTCAGCATCAATCTTTCTACAACCTCATAGAATGCCTTTAAGTCATACAGGGTTTTAAGCTTAGCCTCTAAATCCCGCACGGTTTTAGGAGATAATGTACCTTTACTGTCATTTATCATCCTCTCATACTCGGGAAGATGATAAAGCCGGCCCTTTATGGACAGATAATTATTACGTAGAAAACTGTAAACACTCTGCCCCTTTTCAACAGGCATAAAGCTCATCAGATTGATTTCACCGAATCTGTCAAATATTATTTCATCATCTATCGGATCCGGATTATCGAAGTCATTTCTAAAGCTGCTTAAATCCCTCTGCTCTCCCCGTTTTGCTGTTGCTTTTCTTAATTTTGATGCACGCTTTGCCGAATTTGATGAGAGCTTAAATCCAACATCATTATATCCCTGTGCAAGCTCAGGAGCTGTAGGATCATTTGCCGGAATCACGGGAAGCTCACGCATCACGTTCATCACGGGATAATCAATGTTCTGTGTCTGAACCTGATCAAGCCCCGGGTTTGTAAGCGGCATAATAATGGATTCTGATACAGCGGAAACTCTGCCGGTCTCTATGTTGACCTTCCGGAGCTTCCGCTCCATATGTTTGCCTTTGCCCATAAATACCTCATTTTATGCGTTTCCACCGTTCAGCATCCCGACCATCTCTTCAACAGTAATGTCATTTTTTAGTACCGGAAGAATATATGAAAAGAAGGTTTCCGCGGATCCGAGAGAAGCATCGACCGATCTTGATATCTCTTTAAGCTGCTCATCCTTACTGTCATTAACTGAAAGTATCGCAGTATTTTTGTACACGAAATTCCTGTCTTCATTACCCAGAGCAAAACAGCCGCAGGGAAGAAGATAATTTAATCTTGCCAAAGCAGCCGCAACATCCGGTGCCGCTTCCGGCGGAACAGAATTTGATAAGGATATACAAGTGGTAAAGACCAGGATATCCTCATCGTCAGTGGGTAAAAAGAAAAATTCCCCGAGGACACTTACGAGATCCGGCCCGAACTCCGGCAGCTCGGTTCTCAGAATATCCACAGGCGCATCAAGCTCCTTTGCTGTAAATATGGACATTTCCCCGAAATCATCATCTTCCTTTAACTGCGCTTCCAATGCTTCCAATAGCTCTTTTTGTCTGTCGCTCATACCGTAATTACTGCATCTCCTTTCTTTTTGAACAAGTTCAAACGCCATTAGGACTTATGGCATCTCTATAATATATACGTAATTATAATATATCCGGGCAATCAAAAAAAGCCTCCGTTTCAGAGGCTTTTTCAATAATCAGCAAGGAATTCTCAGTCGTAAATCCCCTTACCCATACAGCACTGCTTGAATTTCTTTCCGGAACCGCAGGGACAGGGCTCATTTCTCCCGATCTTCCGTCCATTCCGCACAAAGGTTCCGGACTTCTTCTGTTCCTTATAAAGCTCCTCTCTCCTTTCCTCACTAAGTACATCATTCCATTCCGGAAGTCCGTAGAGCCAGTCCGCCTTTGCGGCAACCATATTGTAATAGAGCTTTTCATTATCGAAATTTAAGGAAACTACTGTATCCTCATCCATATTCTGGATATCATTTTCCACAACCAGTGACTCATTTATCCCGTCGAGAAAGCCTGTCATGGTCATAATATCAACATTATATTTTTCAGCAAGCTCCTTAACAGTGCCCTTTACCTCCTTATCGGGATCCTTTAAAAGCTCCGCATAGATATCCTTTTCCTTAAGAAAATACTCCTGCCACAGCTTTTTCAGCTCCCCCTTGTCGGCGGTTTCGGAGTATGCCATATTTGTCCACTGTTCAAGTAATCCGGCCATTTATGTATATTTCCGTCCTTTCTTTTCTTTGCGGCAATATATACGTGAATTCTGCCGCATAAATGATCATACCGTCAACGGAATCCAATTTCGCTAACGGTATAATTATATCAGCATATCCAAACATTACAAGTATCCGTTCAGACTCAGCAGAAACCCGGCTCCGGATATAACCGGAGCCGGGCCTGGGATTTACCGTGTTTTCAATCTGCAAAACGCTCATTTTTTCCTCGCTCTCATAGCTGCAAAGAGGCTCTGTATTACGATAAAAATAAAGAGCAGTGCAGCAGTAAGAATATTGGGCCAGGAGCTTGCAAGCTTACCGTTAGTCTTTACTATGGATGAAATGGTACCGTTTATAAGAACACCGATAAAGGTTCCGAATACATTTCCCACGCCTCCTGTGAGGAGCGTACCTCCGATAACTGCAGAGGATATGGCATCCATTTCAAGACCGGTCGCCTGCTGGACAGAACCTGCCATAGTGTTTAAGCAGTAGCAGATACCGCCGATCGAGGTAAGAACGGATGAAAGCACATAGGCCTTCATCTTGGTCTGCTTGACATTAAGACCCATCATCGCGGCGGACTGCTCACTTCCTCCGATAGCGTAAAGTGCACGTCCAAACCTGGTATAACGGAGCATCAGGAAGATCAACGCCAGTACGATAAGCGCGATCACCACTTCCACCCTTATAAAGGGTGCCATATACTTGCCCTTATTATTCAAATATCCTCCGAAGGGGAGTATGATCTTTGCATTTGCCCAGTTATAAAATACAGCATTTATATCCTGGGTAATGGAAACCTGGTCAGTACAGATGACAGCCGTCATTCCGCGTCCGAAGAACATCCCGGCCATGGTGACAATAAAGGGCTGTATCTCCAGATACCCGATCAGGAAGCCCTGAACGAGTCCGAATACTATTCCGGTAATAAGGACTGCGGCGCACATCTCCACGGCACCTATTCCGTTCCTCATTCCGACGGCAAGCATCATACAGTCCATGGCAACCAGTGATCCAACAGAGATATCGATACCGGCAGTAAGCATCACCACCGTCAGTCCGCACGATACGCAGATAAGACCCGAATTGGTTATAAGGATATTCAAAAAGGTCTGCAGATGGGTGAAGCCCTTGGCTCCGTATGCTATACAACCGCCCGCGTACATAATGATGAAAAGCCCTATGGTAATAAGGAGCAGTACGGTATTTGAATTCATTGATCTAAATTTTTTCATGCCTTTGCCGCCTCCTTTGTTTCCTTCAAACTGCGTTTTCTGAAGAATGCTTTAAGGGGTGCCGACTGAATGGCCACGATTATAACGACGATTATAGCCTTATAAACAGGCGCCTGGTCGGTTGAAACACCCAGAGCATAAAGGGTGGTGGTAATGGCCTGGATCGTATAGGCACCGATAATGGATCCGGCAAGATTAAACTTACCGCCTCCTAGAGAGTTGCCTCCGAGTGCGACCGCAAGGATAGCATCCATTTCGTAATACAGGCCTATATTATTGGAATCCGCAGAGGTGATACGGGAGGAATTCACCAGTCCCGCAACCCCCGCAAAGAATCCGCAGATAACGTATGTAAGGAAAATGATCTTCTTTGAGTTCAGTCCGGCGATCCTGCTGGCCTTCGGATTGATACCCACGGATTGAATATACATTCCAAGGGATGTGTTCTTTAATACCAGCGCCACTACCGCAATACATATAGCAGCAATGATGATGGGCGTCGGAAGGATTCCTGTAAAGGCACCAAAGGCACCAAACGCGCTGTTACGTACATATACAATCAGATTGTTGCAAAGTAAGAGTCCGATGGCTCTTGCCGCGGAAAACAGGATCAGGGTCGCAACCATTGGCTGTATGCCGAAGTAGGCAACCAGTGTTCCGTTAAAGGCTCCGCAAAGGGTGCCCATGGCAAATGCTGCAAGGACTCCCACAATGAGCGGTACCGCAAGCTCAGATGTATTCGCTACGCCGTAACCCGCAAGCAGCATACAGCAGAAGCTGGCTGAAAGACTCATAACCGATCCCACTGAAATATCGGTTCCTGCGGACGAAGAAACCACCAGAGTCATTCCAAGCGCAAGTATCGCGACCTCACTTCCGCGGTTAAGTATGTCAATAATACGTCCGTAAAGAATGGTTCCGCTGGATGTGGTCTGATTTAAGGTTATTGTAAAGAACGAAAGAGGATTCGCCCCTATGGCCGCGTCATGGAGAATATTTACCGCCATAACGAGGAACAGTGCCACCACCGGTAAGAGCAGAGGCCAGGATTTTATCTTTTTCATAAATGTACTGTCTTTTGAACTCACTTCTCCTCACCTCCTCCGGCTATTGCATGCATAACCTTCTGTTCCGTGATGTCTCCGCCTACCTCTCCGACCTTTTCTCCGTCTCTCATTATAACCATACGGTTGCAGGTACGCACCATCTCCATTATTTCGGAAGAAATAAAGACTATACTCTTTCCCTGCTCTGCGAGTTCCAGTATAAGCTTCTGGATCTCTGTCTTTGTTCCGATGTCTATACCTCTTGTAGGCTCATCAAGTATGAGAAAATCGGGATTTGTGGCAAGCCAGCGGGCAAGGATGACCTTCTGCTGGTTTCCGCCGGAAAGCTGCTTTACAAGCGTCTCCGGTGACGGGGTCTTTATTGAAAGAAGCTCTATATACCTGTCTGCTATTTCATTCTGCTTCTGGGAGGAAAGCCTCTTAAAGGTCCCGGTCTTTGCCTGAAGTGCTAAGATTATGTTTTCTCTGACGGTCAGATCTTCTATTATACCCTCAGCCTTTCTGTCGTCAGGAAGCATACCCATTCCGAGATTCATCGCATCAATGGGCTGATGTATCTGAACCTCTTTGTCCTTTACCTTCAGTGTTCCCACATTTGCTCTGTCCGCACCGTATATGGATCGGGCAAGCTCACTTCGTCCGGATCCCAGCAGTCCGCCTATGCCGATAACCTCGCCCTTATGGATGTCAAGGTCAAAAGGCTTAACGGTTCCCAGATGCGCAAGTCCCCTTGCGGATATCTCCAGCGGCTCGTGTGAGAGATCCTTTGATTCTCCCTTAATGGATGCAAGATCATCCAGATCCTTACCCATCATAGCCGCAACGAGCTTTACTCTCGGCAGATCGGCGATCGGATACTCACCGACCAGTGTGCCGTTCCTTAAAACCGTTATCCGGTCACAGACTGCATAAACCTGCTCAAGGAAATGTGTGACAAAAATAATACCAACGCCCTTATCCTTCAGCATCCTCATAAGCTTGAAGAGCTTTTCCACCTCTTCATCGTCAAGGGAAGAAGTGGGCTCATCCAGGATAAGGACCTTGCAGTCCATATCTACAGCCCTTGCTATAGCAACCATCTGCTGTATCGCAAGGGAATAATTTTCCAGATTCTGTGTTACATCTACGCTGATCCCCAGATCATCCATTATCTTCTGGGATCTCTTATTGTAAGAATTGCGGTCAACCGTCCGGAGGGCGGTCAGAGGCTCACGTCCTATGAAAAGATTCTCCGCAACCGAAAGATTCGGACAGAGATTTACCTCCTGATAAACCGTTGAAATGCCGACATTCTGGGCATCCCTGGTGGAATGGTTCTTTACAGGTCCGTCCACACCGTCAATACGGATCTCTCCCGTTTCAAAATCATTAATACCGGTAAGACACTTTATTAGCGTTGATTTACCGGCGCCGTTCTCTCCCATAAGGGCATGGATCTCGCCTTTTCTGAGAGTAAAATCAACATTTTCAAGCGCTTTAACCCCCGGAAAGGTCATGCTGATGCCGCGGGCTGTCAATACAACATTGTTTTCCATCGTTTGTATATGCCGATCCTTCCTTTAGTTAATCTGATAAAGGGGAGCCCTGAAAGTACCGGGCTCCCCTGGTTTTTAAGAACTATAGATTAATACTGAGCTTCGATAACCTCATCTGTTACCTCAACCATGGTCTGGGGCTTTCCGTCAACGGAGAAGTCAACGATCTGATCAGGAAGAGCATACCAGTTATCGGGAACGAGGATCTTTGCCTCAGGTGTTCCGCCTGACTGAAGAGTCTGGATAACTCCCTCAACTGTAGGAGCT
>CAMVGV010000072.1 GCA_947167135.1 uncultured Lachnospiraceae bacterium | reverse complement strand
ATTCCTATCGGTCAAAGCCCCGGGTATTTTTGCTGTCCACACCTATAGTTTTAAGGATTTTTCTATTCCTATCGGTCTGTATCCGGAAATATTTGAATACGTAATTATCTTGTCTAATATTGCAAAGGGGACGGCTTGAAAACCGTCCCCTGCAGCTCTAAACCGTCACCCACGAAGGTTTATTTTATAGTAACACCTGTTACCGTCGCCTCGCCTGTGTAATTACCGCATCCCCTGATCACCACAGTTCCCTTTGTTTCATCCGGGGAATCACCGGATACCGTGAAATCCCTGTTGTTTTTCAGCTTGATGAGCTTCGATGCTCCCGTATCCGCTTTCAGGCTGAAGCTCCATTTCCCGCTGCTGCTTCTGTACACAGCGCTTCCGCTCAGCATTTCATCTGAAAGCTCGCAAGCAGTAATGGTGTACATTAATGGATTTGTCCTGAAATACTTATTGATCTCCCTTACTGCCTTCCTCACGGATGATCCGGAGCCGCCTGCAGCCTTGAAAACAGGTATGACATAGGCTGTTCCCGTCTTTTTGTTGTTTTTATACCTTAGTTTCTTAAAGATCAGATTTCCGCTTAGTGTTGCTCCCGCTCCCTGTCCGTCTATCCTGAAATCGCTTAAAAGAGTCTTTTGTCCGTTATAGCTGACAGTACCGGTGTAGGAATAAGCGTAGCTGAAGCTTCCTACGTTAAAGCTTCCTGTTATTGCATTGGAGCTCAGGGTAACCCCCGCTTTTCCTGCCTCATTTCCAGATTTTGCCGGATCCTCTCCCGCTTCCTTCGGATCATCCGATCCGTCGCCGGGTTCATCTCCCGTATCCGAAACGGAAAGTGTATATGTTCCGTCTTCAATAAGCGGTGAACCGTAGACTATGAAGGAGCCCGCGTATTCCAGCTTTCCGCTGTCCACTACCTTTCCCTCGCTGTCGCTCACGACCCAGTACTGTCCAGCCTTAAATGAAGCACCCTGCCCGTTATCTACAGGGATGCCTGTGTTATTATTGCTGTTATTATCCGGCATTTCCGGTGGGTTTCCGTTACTGTTATTATTACTGCTGTCCGGCATTTCCGGAGGGTTCCCGTTACTGGTATTATTACTGCTGTCCGGCATTTCCGGTGGGTTCCCGTTACTGGCATTATTACTGCTGTCCGGCATTTCCGGAGGGTTCCCGTTACTGGTATTATTACTGCTGTCCGGCATTTCCGGTGGGTTCCCGCCGACATCAATACTGCTGTTATCGCTGACGGCGGTATTACCCGGAAGCTCCGGCGGTGTCCCGTTATTATTGGTATTATTGGTATTATTGTTATTGAAATTGTTATTATTAGTGTTACTGTTATCCGGCATACCGGGCTGCATATTTCCGCTGCTTCCGTATGTCAGATATTTTCCGCTCCCGCTCTCAGGTGCGGATCCCTCCATTCCGGCAGTCCCCGTCCCCAGAAGCTTTGCTCCGGAATTAAAGCTGTAGCCGTCATTTGTATCTATGGGAGAATTATCCCCGGAGGACTGACCATATATGTAGAGCTCTCCTCCGTTCTGTACCAAAGCTCCGTTACAGTCAACACCATCCCCTGAAGACCCGTATGTTACGGTCTTTACTACATCAGGACTGCCGTTTGGAAGCTCCGTTTCCTTTTTTCCCTCGGAATCAATATAGATATTAACTTTGCCTCCGTCTATTGTAATGTCATTTCCGGTTGTAGTGGATACGGTCTTCTTTGTATATCCGCTATCCTCATCCGCTTCATAGCCCGTAAAGCTATCATATATATACGTAAATGTCTTACCCGAGGTATTTATGCCGTCGTCCGAGCTCCATATATTGATCTCGGGACTTCCCGAGGAACCGATATTAATGCTCTGTCCTTCCATTCCCTCAAAGGCGTTATGGATATTAACCTCAGCAGCGCCGTTAATATCAATGCTTCCCATAGCGGAAATACCGTCGTCAGAAGAATAGATATCAAATACTCCACCTTCTATCACAATGTCATTATTACAGCTTATGGCATCATCCGGAGAACCGATTATGTACTTTCCCGAAGAGGTGGCGCTGTATCCGTCGGAATTGACAGAATTGGCCTTTATCCCGCTCTTTCTGGTATTGATAGTGATCTCTCCTCCGGTTACCGTAAGGGTTCCGCTGGCGCTTTCCGCCTCAACCGTTCCGCCGTTATCACTGAATTCATAGGTCTTCGCCTTTGTGCCGACCTTTATTCCCTTGTGGCTTCCCGTATCCACGTTTATTCTTTCATATTTTACCGTATCCCCGGACTCCCACAGGTAATTTGTACTGTCTGAACTGCTGTCCGTATATTTACCGCCTGAATAAAAGGACCTGGCTGCATATTCATATACAGTGTCGATATTAAGTGCACCTCCGGAAATATTCAGATCCTCCGCCTGTATACCGTCCTCCAGACAGTTTGTAAGGGTAATATCCCCTTCCAGGATATTAAGGGTACCCTTGGTATTTATGGCATCCTCTTCGGGGCTGTCCACTTTAAGGGATCCGCTGCCGCTTATATTTAATTCCGACTTCTTTCTCTGGGATACAAAGCCGGTGCCGCCATTAACCGAAGCGTTTCCTTCTAATATTATGTTGACCGAAGTGGATTTGCCTGCAGTTATAAAAGCGCTTTTCACTCCGTCATTTTCTACCGTAAGGTCATTAAGGCATAATTCAGCTTCCGCTTCATCCGGAAGTGAAAGATAAACATTTGCAGCTGCACCCTCCAGAATGTAGCTCCCTCCGGAAAGCTCCAGGCAATAGTTCCCGTTCTCATCCGGTCCGGGTGTATAGGTGTTCCCGTCCGAAGAAACAATACTGTTCCCGTCAAAGCTCAGCGTCACCGCTTCAGCGTTTGAAGCGGTAAGCAATGCGTCGTTAGCCGATGCAGCATTACCGCTGACGGTAAGGCTGCCGGCCAAAGCCGTTCCGGTCAGACTTACGGACAAGAGCGAAGCCGTAACGCATAAAGCCAGTAATCTCTGTATTTTTCTGTTCATAAAAACCTCCTTATTTTTCTTTGATAATCAGTAATACGGAGTCTTCATTCCAAATTCCGGGGTATGAAAAAAATTTTTCACCCCGTTTTTTTATCCCCGGGTATCGTACATATTTTATAGGAACAGTGGTACAATCAGTGTAATATGACCACAAATAAAGCAGAAGAAAACAGAAGAGCTGCAGCCGCAAAAGAAAGCCCCGAAGCAAAAAACAGCTTTCTTTCTTCGGAACGTACACATATCCTCCGTCTCACGGCACGGATACTTAAGCACAGCGTATCCGACAGTGATGACGTTTTTTCCACGGCTCTTCTCGCAGTTTCCGAAGCCCTGGATTCCTATGATGAAAAAAAGGGAGCCTTCTGGAATTACGCGGCTCTTGTGATAAAAAGCAGAATACTTGACGAGATAAGAAAAAATGCAGCAAGAGACCTGGAGATCATAACAGATCCCGCATCCTTTTACGGGGATATCGATTATGACGATGACTCCGCATCGGTCACCCTTAAGGAGGAGATAAACAGGAAGACTGCTGTCTATACCGATAATGACCTGAAGTACGAGCTTGAAGACCTTGAAAAAGAACTGAAAAGCTACGGAGTTGATCTTTTCGAACTGCCGGAATGCTCCCCGAAATCGGAAAAGACAAAGAGTTCCTGCAGCGAGCTCATTAAAAGGTTCTTCGATCCCCCGCCCCTTACGGAGCTTTTTAAGAAGAAAAAGAGCCTTCCTGTCACGGAAATGCTGAAGCGAAGCAGCATGAACAGGAAAACCTTTGACAGACACAGGAAATTCATTCTTGCATCCATACTTATCAGGTGCGGGAGCTATGAAGCTATAGGAGCCTTTCTGGATTAATAATGAAAGCAGTTGTAATAGGTGTAAAAGAGAATAAAGCCGCCGTTCTGATGCAGGACGGGAGTATGCGCTATGTGGAAAACAGAGGCTATGAAAAGGGAACCCTGCTGGAGCTTCCGGATACTGACAATGCTGTCACAAGCTTTGAGGTAATAAAGAAAAATAAGGTCTTTCATTTTCCTCAGCGCTTTATGTACTCCGCAGCAGCCTCCCTTGCTGTCTTTATGCTCTCCGGCGCAATGGTAAGCTTCGCCTGCCCGGTCTCTACCATACCCCTTTCTTCCGATCCGGAGGTCACCCTTGGTGTAAATATTTACGGCCGTGTCATTGAGATAAATGCCGGAAATGAAGAAAATGAAGAGCTCCTGAAGGAGATAAAAAGAGAGATGAAGGGAAGACCCGTTCCCGAGGTATCTCAGGCAATTGAGCTTAAATTTGATGAGTACAGGATGGAGATCGAAGATGATCAGGGCGCTCAGGCTCCCGCTCCCGAAAATCCCGGCAGCCGGGATATGGAAGACCCCGGATCTCAGAATGCGGAGCCTCCCGCTCCGGAAATACAGCAGGATCAGCCGAGTCAGGGCAGTGAGGGCGATCCGGACATTGAGCCTCCCGCTCCCGAAAAACAGGAAAGCACCGGAGATCAGAGGCCGGAAAATCCGGGAAGTACCGGAGATCAGAAGCCTGAAAATCCGGGAAGCCCCGGAGACCAGAGACCTGAAAATCCGGAAAGTACGGGAGACCAGAGGCCTGAAAATCCTGGCATCCCGGCTGTGGATAATCCCGCTCCCGAAAATCAGGGCAGCCCGGTTATGGATAATCCCGGCTCTCAGGGCACTGAGCCTCCCGCTCCGGAAATACAGCAGGATCAGCACAATCAGGATATTCAGGATACGCAGTCTCCCGCTCCTGAAATACAACATGATCAGCCGAATCAGGATGGTCAGGACATAGAGCCTCCCGCCCCGGAAATACAACAGGAACAGCCTGGTCAGGACTTGGAGCCTCCCACTCACCCTGAAGACAATGAAAATCCGCCGGAAACAGAATCCGGCGGACATTCCGAAAAACCAGATGATGATACGAAGGACGGTCCTAAAGAAGATCACGGTCCCGGTCCGGGAGACCACGGCGATGGCGGCCGCGACGGCCCGGGAGGCGGTCCCTAAGCTCTATCTGAAGCTCTTTATCCAGGTGATCAGGGAATCGTGATACGTATTGTTGTACACATCCCTCCTCATCTGGTCAGTAACAGGACCGTTCTTTTCCATTATGGCGATTATGGCTTCCTGCAGACCCGCAATTATACCGTCTGAATAACTCCTGTTATCATTAGCCACATCCTCAGGCTTCCCCGATCCGTCCGCAGCCGTATCTCCGCTTCCGGCAGCCCCGGGTTCAGCACCAGCATTCCCAACATCCGAAGCAGCATCACCGCTCATATTATCAGTATCAGCACCGGGTTCAGCCACCCCGGATGACGCCGTATCCTCGATAGTTACCCCGCTTATTACCGGCTGAAGAGCTCCTGCAGGCTCCGTCCCGTCTTCCATCTCACGGCCTGACGGAACCCAGATCTCACCGGAATTACCCTGTACCGTTACCTCTATATTTCCTCCGGCTGCGCTGACCCTTTCTCCCGACAGAGCTCCCATATACTGCTCTGCACCAAAGGCCGGAAGGGTCATAGAATAAGCTCCGTCATCATTATTGACCGTGACTATCACGCTTCTACCCTCAAAGCTTCTGGAAAAGGCATACTGCCTGTTGGTAAGGAAAAGCTCTTTATAGTCCCCGTATGAAAGCTCCGGGTTTGCCTGTCTTATCCTTCCCAGAGCAGCTATAAGCTTTGTGGCGGGATTCTCCTTAAGCGCATCCTTAAAATCATCAAGATCCAGCGCAGGTCTTAAGGAGGTATCTGAATACTTTTCCTTCTTACCTTCCAGGGCAAATTCCGAGCCGTAGTATACGGAGGGAATCCCCGGCATGGTATATAAAAGGATGTGAACAGGCGTAAAATGAGCCTTGTTCTGAAGCTTTGTAAATATCCTCTCCACATCATGATTATCCACGAAATTATAGAGCCTGAAGGCACCTGCCCCGTTTAGACCCATTCCGTCAAGCCTTCTCTGGGTATGTGCGATCTCGAAATAATTATGGTCATTATGCCCCGAATAAAAGGCCTTATGCATAACATAGTTCGTTACGGAGTGCAGGGTTCCCTCATTTACCCACCTGGAATAGTCCCCATGGATAACCTCTCCCATAAGATAGAATTCCGGCTTTACCTCGGACGCAACAGCCCTCAGCATCTTCATAAAATCAAAGTCCAGAACATCCGCCGCATCGAGGCGGAGGCCGTCGATATCAAACTCTTGAACCCAGAAACGGATGGTCTCACTGATATAGTCCTTTACCTCCGGATTTCTCTGGTTCAATTTCACAAGGAGGTTATAGCCTCCCCAGTTGTCATAGGAAAAGCCGTCGTTATACTCATTATTTCCGTAGAAATTCACATTGCAGTACCAGTCCCTGTATTTCGACCCTTCCCTCTTCTCTTTGAGATCCCTGAAAGCGAAAAAATCCCGGCCGGTGTGGTTGAACACACCGTCCAGTATCACCCTTATCCCCTTTTTGTGGCAGTCCTTCACGAATTTCTGAAGATCATTATTATCTCCCAGCCTTGAATCCAGCTTCCGGTAATCTGTGGTCTCATAGCCATGTCCCACAGACTCGAAAAGGGGACCGATATAAAGGGCATTGCAGCCTATCTCCTTTATATGCTCTATCCAGGGCTTAAGCTTATTCAGTCTGTGGGTCACGCCCGAATAAGCATTCTCCTTTGGCGCTCCGAGAAGTCCCAGAGGATAAATATGATAAAATACCGCCTCATCATACCAGGCCATTTAAGCACCTCGCTTTTATTATTTGTCATCCTGAGCACCGGCATTCCTGTCATCCTGAGCGCCGGCATTCCTGTCATCCTGAGCACCGGCGTTCCTGTCATCCTGAGCGCCGGCGAAGGATCTTTCCAAAAACTTTATTCTCCGGTCCAGGGCAGCTAAAAACACCCTGCTGTCCTTCGCCATATCAAAGGAATGCACGGTTCCCTTTGTTTCGTTCAATTCAACCTCGCAGCCGGCCTCCTTAAGAGCCTCAGCGTATGCCACACCCTCGTCATGCAGTGCATCAAATTCCGCCGGTTCAATATATGCGGGCGGAAGCTCCGAAAGAGAGGAAGCCTCTATGGGAGACAGATAATACTTCCTGCCCTCTTCTTTATCCGCGTTCAGTATCTTTTTATATGCGTTCACGGCTTCGCTGTTGACCACCGGAACATCAGGATACTTTTTCATGGATAAGGTCTCTCCCCGGGTATCGAGGCTCGGATAAAGAAGGAGCTGTGCGCAGGGCTTCTGCAATCCCTCATCTCTTGCAAGAAGGCAGATCGCTGCCGAGATGGTTCCCCCGGAGCTGTCGCCCATTACCGCGATCCTTTCCCTGTCTATATGATATCTGCCGTCATTGTCCAGAAGATATCTGTAAAGCTCGAAAACCTCCTTTATCTGTATAGGAGGAGCATATTTCGGCGCAAGGTCATAGATCGGGAAAAATACCCTGCAGGATACCCTTGTCGTCACCTCAGCCGCCAGACGGTAGTGGTATGGAAGCCCCGGAAAAAGGAAGGCTCCGCCGTGTGGAAAAAGTACTGTCGGTAATGCCCTGTCACTGTCCTTAAAGCCGGCAGGAATATATTCCAGCACCGTTAGATTTTTTTTCGGAGAAGCATCTATTGGAATAGTATGCCGGATAAGGCTGTACTCCGGAGTGGAACGCTGCTTATAGTGAAGTCTCTTATACAGGAGCTGCACAAGCCTTATCTGAAAGCGTGACTTCGCAACAGGGATCTTATACAGGGGAAGAAGCTCCGGATCGATACCGTATTTATCGCCCTTTTCCGCTCTCTTCTCATTAAATGATACATAAACGCAGTGCTCTGTCCTGTCCGGAAAAATAAAGATACGTATATCGTCAGAAAGGTTTGCGATTATGGAGTGGCTTATCTCTCCCCAGTCCACCTCCCCGAATTCCTCAAAGCGGTCGAAGGCTGAGAAGTTATAAGCCTCCATTGTCCATACGTAGGCATCCTCGTCATAGGGATAACCCGCTTCCTTAAGGTGCTTTGCCTTCTGCTTCCGTACACCCAGAGCCTCCGCTTCCTCTCTAAGAGCCTCCAGAGTATCGTAGCTGCAGCTTAAGAGAAATCTTATCTTATCCGTGACACCCTTATATTCGGAGATCTCCCAGCCTGTATCCTCACTGGCCTCCGCTCTTCTCTGAAGTGTCAGACGTATCCTTAGGCTCTCCCTGTCCCCTTCTATATCGATATCGGCACTCCGCTCATCATCAAGAAGCTTCAGCATTTCCGCGATCTCTTCCACAATGAGCCTCAAATGAAGGCCGGCCTTCGGTGAAAGAGCAGCGTCCTTAATAAAACCCTCGGTCATCGAAAGAAGAGCGTCCTTCTCACCGTACTCAGTTATTTTTATACTCCTGTTTTCCATTCCTTAATGGTCACTCCTCGTCTATGATCTCCGGGATCATAGCCTTACCCAGCTTCTCTCCCACATACTTCCTTATTTCCTCCGGATCCGTTTCCTTTGAGGTCTTTATCACAGCCCTTATATGGAAAAGATTGTTTTCCCCATAGACAACCGAGGCCTCTGCTTTCTCTATCCCGGGATAGGCAAGAAGGGTCTTTTCCAGCTCGAAAAGGTTTATGAAGGATCTTCCCATGAGGGTTTCCCTAACCACTGTCCTTCCCGACTGATAGAGAGCCTCAACCTTCTTATCCGGCGTGATCCTCGCTTCTATCCCCGTATCGTACATGGTTCCGGGAGAATAAAGGCTCTCAATACTATCTCCTCCCCCATTAACCTTCTGATCCAGTACATATAGTCTTCCCCAGGCACCAAAGGGCTTCTTTATCCCGTATTCATCCAGCACATAGGGCTTTACCATAAGTTCTTCGCTTCCCCCGGGGATAACCTCCTTACCGAGATATGCATTGAGCCTTGCCGCCGGGAGCTCGAAGTGCTTCGGATAAAGCCTTGCGGGAAGGTGATCTTTTAGCTTTCTGACCGAGCTTTCCTCCCTCATAGCTATAAGCACGCTCTCCATCACAGCGAGGAATTCCTCCAGCATATCCCTGTCAAAACGGTTTTCCCAATATCTTAATTCGTAGGTATATCCCCTTTCTGCCTCATAGATCATAAGGTGGAAGGGAAGGGAGTCAAGCTGTATCTTTATCCCTGTAGCACTCTCCCCGCCTATCTGAGGGATATCGAGAAGGGTACCCTGATACTGGATAAACATCTCATCCGCATGCTGGCTTGACATATGCGTTTCCATTGTGTGAAGGATCTGGTCTGCACTTCTGTTCAGCATCTCCTTTACGGTCTCGTGAGGGATCTTTTTATACCTGAAAATATAGGTAGCAAAGAAGGAGCCTGCGATCTGTACCCACCTTCCGTCGGTCCTTCCGTTATGGATACTGGATATCACCACATCATCAAGCGAGCTGAAGAGACTTACGGTATAGCTGAAGGCACTCAGGAAAAGCGCGTTTTCTGACACCCCGTACATACGGCATAAGCCCTTCGTATCCTCCTTATTCAGATTTGAGAACATTCCCTTTATAGATGCATTATGTGCGGTTCCGAGATCGTAGCTGTCCATCTTTGCGAGGATACTCCTCTTTATCTCACAACCCTTAAGGAGCTCCTTATAAAAAGCAATATCCTTATCCCGTAGTCCCGCCTCGTCTCTTGCCATCTCATCAAGGAGATATTCATAGAAGGTATAATCGGATTTCTTTACCTCCTCCTTCATATAGAGCCGGTTAAGATCCTGAAGGAGGATATTCATGGTCATACCGTCTCCGATAATATGTGCCACATCGAAGAAAAGGTATTTGTCTTCATCCGCCTCGTAAAGCCCGATATGATAAAGATTTTCACCCGGGGTGTAGGTAAAGGGAACAAGAAGGGTCTTTCTCTTTTCCTCCCATTCCTCCTCCGTCATTTTCGCTCTTTCAATGGTGATCTCCCTCTTATCGTCCCGGAAATTATAAAGCTTTCCGTCCTCGCCCGGCTCTATCCTGTCCCTTAATATCGGGTGGATATCAAAAAGCGCACGGATCGCTTCCTCCATCCTGTCCATATCTATCCTTGACCCCAGCTTAAAGAAGAAGGGAAGGTTAGCCGTGGTATTTCCCCTCATAACGTAAGCAAAGTACATCTGCAGCCTTGTAAGCGGATATTTCTCCCTTACAGAGTAATCCACCTTCTTTTCTTTATCCTTGGCCTCCCATATGGATGCAAGCTTTTCCACGGTGGGATTCTCCATAAGCTCTGTCAAAGTCACCGATAATTCAAGTGTATCCTGCATTCCCGTAAGCAGCATGATGCTCCCGAAGGAGTCGAGCCCTGCAGTATAGAGATCCGTGTCTATTCCGAATTTCCTGTGTCCCAGAACCTGGGCGCAGATCTCATAGATCTTCTGCTGCTTTTCATCCTCAGGAAGCCGGAGACTCTTTTCAAACTCCTTTGAATCCTCCTTTTCCTTAAAGAAGGCTTCGCGGATGATCTTTTTTGAGGTGGTTTTTAAGAAGGGCTGTCTCCTTATCCCCGTATACATGATCCGCTTATATGTGGGCAGGGACTTATTATGCTTTTTAACTATCTCCTCAACTTCCAGCTCCACATTATCTATGCCGTTTGCCTCCGCATATTTGAAATCCGGATAAACCTCGCACTTTATCATGTCATCCTCACCGTATACCAGGATGTCCGTGATGAGAGGCTCCGTTTCAAAGCTCTCCTCTATCTCCTCGGGAGCAACGTTCTCCCCGTTTCCCAGGATGATAAGGTTCTTTAAGCGTCCGGTCAGGAAGAGGAAATTCTCATCATCCAGATATCCGATATCTCCGGTCTTCAGCCACCCGTCCTCTGTAAAGGTTTCCGCCGTGATCTCCGGATCGCCGTAATAGCCCTTCATCACAAAGGGTGAACGGACCTGTATCTCCCCTCCTTCGGCAATCCTTACTTCTACCCTCTTTATCACCTTTCCGGCAGACTCGATCTTATCAAGCCGGTCATAGACCGCCTCGGAGATGACAGGTGAGCATTCGCTCATACCGTAGCCCTGTCCGATACGTACCCCAAGATCCGCGTATTTCCTTGCAAGAGCGGCGGATAATCCTCCACCACCGCAAACGATACGGGAAATATTCCGTCCGTAAACGAGACGGAGGGCATCCCTGTCCGTAAGCCCGGGGTCAGCTGCAGCCAGGGCAGATATCTTATTGTAAAGAGCCTTGGCTATCATAGGAACCATATGCATGATATGGGGTTCAAAGAGACGTAAGTGTTTCCCGAGAAGCGACAGGGGGCCGTTTATACAGAGAGTCGCTCCGATCTGAAGTGACCTTAAAACATCGGAATTTATACAGAAGGAATGGTGGATCGGAAGAACACAGAGACATACGGGGTGCTCCACCTTATCATCGATATCATCAAGTGACAGGATATTCCCTACGATATTTGCATTGGTGATCATCACTCCCTTTCCCCGTCCGGTGGTTCCCGAGGTAAAGAGTATCATACAGAGATCATCCGACCGGACACCGGGATCGCTCCCGCCAGCGCTCCACTCATGTCCCGTATAACGCATATCCATAAGGATATCATTTAAAGACGGCTCCTTCCGGACCGGCTGCAGGGAGTATATTTCCCTGATCTTCGGACACTTATCCCGGATATCCTCAACCAGAGGTCTTAGTACCCAGTCATAAAAAAGGATATCCACGTCGGAGCGGTCAAGACAGTCGGAAAGATGGTTTATATCAAGCTGGTTATCCAGGGGTACGGCTATATTTCCGGAGGCCATAACTCCCACCATCACACTTATGTAATGAGCACTTGCAGAGCCGAAAAGCCCCACCTTTAAGGGTCTTCCCTCCTTCTCCCTCCGTTCGTTCACAAAGGCCCCGACAATACGGCACAGCTCCCCGAACCTTTCATAGCTTATGTCATAGATAACGTCATCATCCCTCTCATAGCGGAGATAGGGGGTTTTTCCGTACTTTGCCACACATTTTTCCAATAGCTCCCTGACGGTACCTGTATTTTCGTAAGTGATCATGTCGGTTCCTCCTTTTTTATGATACAAACGCCCAAAGTCAAATGGCTTTTTGAACAAGTTCAAACGCCATTTAGACTTTTGGCGTTTGTATCATCATTATACCACAGAGCTCTTCAGATGTAACAGGTGAAAACGGTTTGATGCGTTTTGATGCGCTTTGATGCGTTTATGCTTCAGGCGAAAAAATCATTGCATGACTGAAACCGTTAGTTGTGATATAATCCCATCTTTGACAGTCTTAACGCGAGGAAAGCCAGTAAATAAGCGCAGACCT
>CAMVGV010000071.1 GCA_947167135.1 uncultured Lachnospiraceae bacterium | reverse complement strand
CAGGCAGCAGCAGCAATCGGCCAGTCAGGACTTGCAGCACAGGCAGCGGCAGCACTTGCACAGGGTGAAGCAAACAAGGCAGCAGGTCAGGCAGCTGCAGCAATCGGACAGTCTGAACTTGCAGCATTTTATCAGGATCAGCTCGCAAAGGGTGCCAGCCAGTTTGCAGTGGGATCAGCAGAATACGCAGCTTACCAGTCAGATCTTGCAGCAAAGGCAGCCCAGGTACTTGCAGCTTCCAAGGATATGGAGGCAAAGAGGGCAGCAGCAGCATCTCTTATAAAGTAATAAATACAGAAACAGTACAAAAAACAGGGCAGTCCATTTCAGGGCTGCCCTTTTTGGATAAGAAGTTCTTACGGTATATGGAAAAAGGAGGAAAAAATGCCAAGTGAAATACGTGATATAAACCTTTGGGAATCAGGAGCCAGAAAGATAGAATGGGTTCGCAGAAACTGCCCCCTTCTTTCGATGCTTCATGAAGAATTTTCAAAGACAAAGCCATTTAAGGGAAAGAAGGTAGCGCTTTCTGTTCATCTGGAGGCAAAGACCGCATATCTCTGTCTTACTATGGCTGCTGGCGGGGCGGAGATGTATGTGACGGGCAGTAATCCGCTCTCAACCCAGGACGACGTGGCTGCGGCGCTGGTGCACGAAGGACTGGAGGTTCACGCATGGCATGGTACAACGGATGAAGAATATAACAGCCATATAAGAGCCGTCCTTTCAAAGGGTCCGGATATCATAATTGATGACGGCGGAGACCTGGTTCATATGATGCACACCGAGTTCAAGGATCTGGCATCAAATGTTATCGGGGGATGCGAGGAAACCACTACCGGGATACTCCGGCTTGAAGCCATGAACAGGGATAATAAGCTCTTATTCCCAATGGTAAGGGTAAATAACGCCCAGATGAAGCATTTCTTTGACAACAGATACGGTACGGGACAGTCTGTCTGGGATGGTATAAACAGGACAACAAATCTGATAGTAGCCGGAAAGATCGTCGTTGTCGCAGGCTACGGCTGGTGCGGAAAAGGAACGGCAATGAGGGCAAAGGGTCTCGGAGCCAGAGTTATCGTCACCGAGATAAACCCCGTTAAAGCAATAGAAGCCATAATGGACGGGTTTGATGTAATGCCTATGAAGGAGGCTGCTGCTCTCGGGGACTTCTTCGTAACAGTAACAGGCTGTGATAAGGTTATCGACGAAGAGGACTTCGCAGTAATGAAGGACGGAGCGATACTCTGCAATGCAGGGCATTTCGACTGCGAGATCGACATGGCGCGTCTAAGGGAGATTGCCGTTGAATCAAAGGAGATGAGAAATAACATCATGGGCTATAGGCTTTCCTCAGGACAGTGGCTCTACGTTTTGGGAGAGGGAAGACTCGTGAACCTTGCCTGCGGTGATGGCCATCCTGCGGAGATCATGGATATGTCCTTTGCGATCCAGGCTCTGTCTGCAAAGTACCTTGTGGAGCATCACGGGGAGCTGAAGGAAAAGCTTATCGATGTGCCTGAGGAAGTGGACGTGGAGGTTGCGGAAAAGGAGCTTGAGTTCCTCGGAAAACAGATCGACGTTCTTACACCCGAGCAGGAAGCATACCTGAACAGCTGATATGAGATTAAGATACAAGCTTATCGCGGTATTTAGCGGAATAGTGCTGTTACCAACAGTACTGCTGTCAATATGCCTTATAGTCATCCGGAAAAATTATGCGGATATAATCGATTATTTCCTGAAACGACCGGATGTAAAGGATCTTGCCATCAAGCTTGCACTATTGATCATTTCCATTCTCATATTGACGGGAATAATGCTGGTCTCCTTTATTTACAGGGAAATAGCCGTTCCGGTGGGGCAGCTCTCAGAGGGCACCCGCCGGATAGCCGAAGGAGACCTGGATTTCGAGATAGAGACCCCGGATGTTGAGGATACTATGGCGGAGCTTTGCCGGAGCTTCGAGTATATGAGGAAGAAGCTGAAGGAATCCACGGAAAGAACCATCGAGAACGAGAGCGAAAACCGGAAGCTTATCAGTAATATTACCCACGATCTGAAAACTCCCGTTACCAGTATCAAGGGCTATGCCGAGGGGCTGCTGGACGGGGTGGCGGATACCCCGGAAAAAAGGCAGAAGTACATACGGACCATATATAATAAGGCCAACGATATGGACAGGCTCATAAATGAGCTGACCTTTTATGCGGGAATCGACACCAACAGGATACCCTATAGCTTTGCGAGGATAAATATCAGTGAATACTTCGATGACTGTGTGGATGAGATCGGAATAGATCTGGAGTCACACAACATAGCAGTGGGTTATACCAATGATCTGGACAGGGAAACTAAGATAATAGCGGATCCCGAGCAGCTGAAAAAGGTAATTAACAATATAATCGGGAATTCCGTAAAATATATGGACAAGGAAGAGGGCCGGATATATATCCGCCTGAAGGATGAGGAGGGAGCGATCCTTATAGAGATAGAGGACAACGGAAGAGGGATCGACAATAAGGACGTGCCCTATATCTTTGACAGATTCTACCGAACGGATACTTCACGGAATTCTTCCAAGGGCGGCTCGGGGATAGGGCTTTCTATAGTAAAGAAGATAATGGAGGATCACGGCGGAAGGGTCTGGGCTCAGAGCCGCCCGGGAGAAGGGACGACTATTTTCCTGGAGTTCAGGAAAAACATATAGCGGGGCACTGATGCGCATGGCGCATCAATACATGCCTTGAGCGAAGCGGCAATGTCATTCTAAGCGAAGCGGCAATGTCATTCTAAGCGAAGCGGCGATGTCATTCTGAGCGAAGCGGCAATGTCATTCTGAGCGAAGCGGTAATGTCATTCTGAGCGAAGCGAAGAATCTTTTTTGCACATAGGGAAAATCAGACCGGAACGGAGGTACTGTAAAAATGAGCAGGATACTGATAATAGAGGACGAGGATTCCATAGCCGATCTTGAAAAGGACTATCTGGAGCTGTCGGATTTCGAGGTTACGATCGAAAATGATGGAATGAAGGGACTGGACACGGTCATAAACGAGGACTGGGATCTTCTGATACTTGACCTTATGCTTCCGGGAATAGACGGCTTCGAGATATGCAAGCGTATTCGTGAGAGCCGCAACATGCCTATTATCATAGTATCCGCAAAAAAAGATGATATAGATAAGATAAGGGGGCTTGGGCTCGGCGCCGATGATTATATGACGAAGCCCTTCTCTCCGAGTGAGCTGGTGGCAAGGGTAAAAGCGCACCTTTCCCGGTATGAGCGCCTCGTTAACAGCGGTGCTGCCGTGAATGACATCATAGAAATACGGGGCTTAAAGATAGACAAGACCGCCAGAAGAGTATGGGTGAACGGAGAAGAAAAGCAGTTCACCACAAAGGAATTCGATCTCCTGACCTTCCTGGCATCGAATCCCGACCGCGTATTTACAAAGGACGAGCTTTTCAGGAATATATGGGATATGGATTCCATAGGTGATATTGCCACCGTTACCGTCCATATCAAGAAGATCCGTGAAAAGGTGGAGGCAGACTCCTCAAATCCCCAGTATATCGAGACAATATGGGGTGTTGGCTACCGCTTCAGAGTGTGAGACACGGTTTTCAGATGCTGTCCCTTTCTTGACATACGCTTAAGGCACGGATAAAATCGAAGAAGTGTGTTTACAGGAGAATGTTAAATTGCGGAGGAAATAAAAATGTCCGATAAGAAAAAAATGGTAGATGCCATAACCTCTATGGAGGAGGATTTCGCCCAGTGGTACACGGATATAGTCAAGCAGGCAGAGCTTATTGACTATTCAAGCGTCAAGGGGTGTCTCATAATCAAGCCCGCGGGTTACGCTCTGTGGGAGAATATCCAGGCGGATATGGACAGGCGTTTCAAGGAAACGGGAGTGGAGAACGTATATATGCCCCTGTTTATCCCCGAGAGCCTGCTTCAGAAGGAAAAGGATCATGTGGAGGGCTTTGCCCCGGAGGTTGCCTGGGTCACGATGGGCGGCGGTCAGGAGCTGGAGGAGCGGCTCTGCGTCCGGCCCACGTCGGAAACACTCTTCTGTGACTTTTATAAAAACATCATACAGTCCTACAGGGATCTTCCCAAGGTATATAACCAGTGGTGCTCGGTTGTCCGCTGGGAAAAGACCACAAGACCCTTCCTCCGCTCAAGGGAATTCCTGTGGCAGGAAGGCCACACCATGCATGAAACCGCAGAGGAGGCGGAGGCGCGTACAGTACAGATGCTGAATGTCTATGCGGACTTCTGCAGGGAAACTCTGGCACTTCCCACAATACGTGGAAAGAAAACAGATAAGGAAAAGTTTGCGGGTGCTATCGCAACCTACACCATTGAAGCCATGATGCATGACGGCAAGGCCTTACAGTCAGGCACCAGCCACAACTTCGGTGACGGCTTTGCGAAAGCCTACGGTATTCAGTTTACCGGAAGAGACAATAAGCTTCATACACCCCACCAGACCTCATGGGGCGTTTCCACAAGGATCATCGGCGCCATGATCATGGTTCACGGAGACAATGACGGACTGGTGCTTCCTCCCAGAATCGCTCCGACCCAGGTGGTGATAATACCGATACAGCAGAGGAAGGAAGGCGTTCTGGAGGCGGCAGAAAAGCTTGCGGAGTCACTGTCAGAACTGAAGGTAAAGGTGGACGACAGCGACAGGTCTCCGGGCTTCAAATTTGCGGAGCAGGAAATGAGAGGCTTCCCTGTCCGAATAGAAATAGGACCTAAGGATATAGAGCAGGGCAGCTGTGTTATCTGCCGCAGGGATACAAGGGAAAAATACACTGTAAAGCTCGATGAGGTTCATGATTTCGTGGTGAAGCTCTTAGACACCATCCATAACGATATGTACGAGCGGGCTGAGAAGCATCTGAAGGAAAGCATCTTCGACGCGAAGACCTATGATGAATTCAAGGATATCGCGGATAATAAGCCCGGTTTCATAAGGGCGATGTGGTGCGGAGATACCGCCTGTGAAGAGAAGATAAAGGAGGACACCACAGTTACCAGCAGATGCCTCCCCTGGGATGATACGGAAGAGATCTCCGATACCTGTGTCTGCTGCGGAAAGAAGGCAAAGCACCTCGTATACTGGGGCAAGGCATATTAAACAAAGAAAAGATGATCAATTGAAAGGAGTAATAAATAAAAATGAAGGTTTTAGTCATCAACTGCGGAAGCTCATCACTTAAGTACCAGCTCATCAATACGGAGGACGGCACGGTATATGCCAAGGGTCTCTGTGACAGGATCGGGATAGACGGCAGCGCCATCGAATATAAAAAGGGCGATTCCGATAAGACTATAGAAAAGATCCCCCTCAAGGATCATCTGGATGCAGTGGACGCTGTGATAAAGAAGCTGACAGACAAGGAAAACGGAGTTGTGGCTTCACTCAGCGAGATAGACGCTGTTGGACACAGAGTGGTACACGGCGGAGAGAAGTTCTCAGATTCCGTAAGGATCAGTGAGGAAGTGATAAAGGCTGTGGAAGAATGCAACGACCTTGCGCCTCTTCATAATCCCGCAAATATCATCGGAATAAGAGCTTGTGAAAAGTTAATGCCGGGAGTTCCCCAGGTAGGGGTTTTTGATACGGCCTTCCATCAGACGATGGAGCCGAAGGCATATCTTTACGGTATACCCTATGAGTACTATAAGAAGTACAAGATCCGCCGTTACGGTTTCCATGGGACAAGCCATGACTTTGTATCGAAGCGTACGGCAGAGATCTTAAAGAAGGACATAAAGGATCTGAAGATCATCGTATGTCATCTCGGAAACGGAGCCTCCATAAGCGCTGTAAAGAACGGCAAGTCTGTGGACACCTCCATGGGACTCACACCCCTTGAGGGTCTTATCATGGGAACACGCTCGGGAGACCTGGATCCTTCGGTGATCACCTTCCTTATGCAGAAGGAAAAGCTTTCAGCAGCGGAGGTACTCGATATTCTGAATAAGAAGTCCGGAGTTCTCGGTCTGTCAGACGGTTTTTCATCCGATTTCCGTGATCTTGCGGAAGCAGCAGAAAAAGGAAATAAGGAAGCGGATACTGCTCTTGAGGCCTACGCCTTAAGGGTTGCAAAGTATATCGGCGCATATACCGCAGAGATGAACGGAGTCGATGCCATCACATTCACTGCCGGAGCAGGCGAAAATAACGGGGCAGTCCGTGAAAGAGTATGTAAGTACCTGGGATTCCTCGGCACAAGCTTCGACGCAGAAAAGAATAAGCTCAGGGGTCAGGAGTTCTTCTTAACAAAGCCGGAGGACAAGGTACAGATACTGGTGGTTCCCACGGACGAAGAGCTCTCCATAGCGAGACGGACGGTAGAGGTATTATCTAATTGACCATCACTCTTCCTGAAAAGGCAGAAAAAATAATAAGGACAATAGAGGACGCAGGCTTCGAGGCATACGCTGTCGGAGGCTGCGTCCGTGATTTCCTGCTGGGGAAAAGGCCCCACGACTGGGACATTACCACAAGTGCGCTTCCGGAAGAGGTAAAAAGGCTTTTCAGAAGGACTGTGGATACGGGAATAGCCCACGGAACCGTAACCGTGCTTATCGGGAAGGACGCCTTCGAGGTCACTACCTACAGGATAGACGGGAAATACAGCGATAACCGTCATCCTGACAAAGTAGAATTCACGAGGAGCCTCAAGGAGGACTTAAAGCGGCGGGACTTCACCATAAATGCCTTTGCCTACAGTCCTCAAAAAGGACTTATCGACCTTTTTAACGGGCAGGAGGACCTGAAAAAAAAGGTCATAAGAGCTGTCGGGAATCCGGAGGAACGCTTCGGGGAGGACGCCTTGCGGATATTAAGGGCTTTCCGCTTTTCTGCACAGCTGGATTTTTCAATAGATGAGGAGACACTGAAGGCAGCAGAGACATTGAAGGACAGCCTGAAGCAGATCTCTGCGGAAAGAATACGGGACGAGCTCACAAAGCTTCTGGTGTCGGAGCATCCCGAAAAGATAGAGGAGCTCTATAAGAGCGGGGTTACAGCCGTCATTCTGCCGGAGTTTCATAGATGTATGGAATTTCCCCAGAATAATCCACATCATAAGTACACAGTGGGAAGACATACGATCGAAGCCCTGAAAAACGTAAACAGAGAGACACTTGAGAGATACAGCGATATCCTTGGAGTGTCAGGTGAAAGCGCCTACGAGCAGCTACGGATCTTAAGGCTTACCATGCTTTTTCATGATCTGGGGAAATGTGAGTGCCGGACCGTGGATGAAAAGGGAACGGATCATTTTCACGGTCACGCAGAAATAAGCGAGAAAGCAGCGGTCAGGATATTAAAGCGCCTGAAATCAGACAATCATTCGATAAATATGGTATCACGGCTGGTCAAGTATCATGACTACCGTCCCGACAGCAGTATAAAACTGGTAAGAAGGGCGATAAATAAAATGGGGGAGGATATCTTTCCCCTGCTTTTTCCTGTGAGATATGCGGATATAATGGCGCAGAGCAGCTATAAAATGGCGGAAAAGCTTGAAAAGGAGGAGCGCCTTCTTTCACTGTACAGGGAGATACTGGAAAACAGGCATTGCTTATCCATAAAGGATCTGGCACTTGACGGCAGCATACTGATGAAGGAAGCCGGAATGAAGAGCGGCAGGGAGCTCGGGGATATGCTGAAATATCTTCTGGAGCTGGTTCTGGAGGAACCTTCATGGAACGAAAAGGAAATTCTTCTGGCAAAGGCCCGGGAGAGAATTTCACAAGAGAAGAAAGAGACGGAGTAAAGCTTGAACTGAGTACCGTCGGAATGGAAAAGGCCGTGCCGGAGGTGAAGCAGGACGTTCCGGTGATGGCCAGATTCTTAAGTGATGAGCTGACGGACCGGGAACGGAAAAAGATGGAGAAGGAGCGTTCAAAGAAACGTAAACCCCTTCCTCCTTTTCTTAAGGTCATTCTTTTTCTAAGCCTGCTCACGGTTTTAGCTGTTGCAGCATTTGCGGCCGTGGGATATATAAATAAGCTTAAGCAGCCGGAGGAAGCAGGATCGGCAGTTACGGAGGCGGCCGGAACAGAGGAGCTGGTTTCCGATAATGAATTAAAGGCAGAGGGAACGGTAGTTATAATCGACATGGATCTGAAGGGTAAAAAGCTGCGTTTCCGGGATCCCGTATCAGCGGAGGAATATGTCCTTAGTTTCGAGACTTCCACGGTGTATGAGGACGCGTACGGAAATCCAATGGTAGTAAAGCAGCTGAAGACCGGGGATATAGTAGATATCCTGGTTTCCGTCCATTCTTCGATCCTTTCGTCGGTTAAGCGGAATTCCTCCGATGAATACTTCTCAATATCCGGCATTACGGACTATGACATAAGTGAAAAGAGGGGGATCATTAGCTGCGAGGGCAGGAATTACCGGCTCTTAAAAGGCACGGTACTGCTCTCGGATGAGGGATTGTCTTCCTTCAGGAGTATAAAGGACGGGGATGTCCTGAGTATTTCGGGCATAGGACAGGATGTGTATACGATAGAAAGGTCCGGGGGAAACGGCTATGTGCGGATCGTTGGTGCGGAGTCCTTTGAGGGAGGCTGGATAGAGCTCGGAGATAATATCCGTCCCATAGAGGACGGTATGGTGCTGACCGTGCCTGAGGGAAGCTACAGCCTGTCCGTCACATACCGGCATTACGGCGGCAGTAAGGATGTTTCGGTGACCCGGGGAAGAGAGACCCTGGTGGATGTAAGTGACCTTAAGGGGGATCTCTTAAAGACCGGACAGATCACCTTCAGCTTCGAGCCGGCAGACGCGAATCCGGCAGTATATATCGACGGGAAGCTGGTGGTGAAGGAAAGCGCACTGGAGCTGGACTACGGGGTACATACACTTGATGTGAAGGCTGAGGGCTATGAAGAGATACACAAATACCTGAAGGTGGGACAGCCCATGGCAAATCTCGCCATCGTACTGGAGGAAGAGGAAAAGAATACGCCTTCCTCGAACAGCTCGGACAGGAATACCGGGAAAAAGGCAGATACAGAAAAGGAAACAGATAAGGATCCAAAGAGCGACCCGATTCCCAAGGAAGCTCTTCCGGAGGTATTCAAGAACAAAGATAAGGATACGGATACCGGTGCTTCGTCAGGAGCTGACGAAGGTTCCGGGGAAGGATCCCAGGATAATACGGCTAAAGCAGCTGAAGAGGGGGTTGCTGCGGATGACACAGAGACCGTGACAACGGATGTTTCACAGCTCTATATCGACGGCCCTGAGGGCGTGGAGGTTTACTATGACGGTGCTTATAAGGGCATAGCACCCTGTCACTTCAAAAAGAACGGCGGCACCCATGTAATAACACTTATGAAGAACGGATATGAGACAAAAAGCTATACCCTGAATCTTGCGAGCGGCACGGAAAACGAAGCCTACTCCTTTAATGAACTTTCGGAAGCTACTTCAGATTGACATAGGTCACATTTTCTTCCTTGGTGAGCTCCAGGGAATCAAACTGCTCCAGAAAGCGGCTGAGCTTGGAAGCGCCGTAGTTTCTCGTGTCAAAATCGGGATAGCGGCGCTGAAGGCTGTTTCCGAGGGAAGCAATGTTCATGCCCCGTTCGTCGTCATTCATATCTATTATCTGCTTTATAGCCTTCTCGATGGTCGAGAGCTTAGTCAGGTTATTTGCGGAGGTTTTTCCGGCAGCCGCGGTCTTCTTGGCAGCAGCCTGCTTCGCGGCAGCAGCCTTGTCCTGAGCCTTTGCCTTACTCTTTGTCTGGTTCTGCTCCTTATAGAGAACATCCAGCATCTTGAAGGAATCGCAGGCCTTTATCAGTGCAGCGGGGGTCTTGCTCTCACCCATGCCCACAACCGTCTTGCCTTCCTCCTTCAATGTGGCGGCAAGCCTTGTGAAATCCGAATCGCTGGACACCAGGCAGAAACCGTCCACATTATTGGTGTAGAGGATCTTCATGGCGTCGATTATAAGTGCCGAATCCGAAGAGTTCTTTCCGAAGGTATTATTAAACTGCTGCATGGGAATGATGGAGTTTTCAAGCAGGGTCTTTTTCCAGGAGGCACTTGACTGCTGGGTCCAGTCCCCATAAGCCCGCTTGATGGTGATATCCCCGTAGTTACTGGCTTCATCCATTATGAGACCGATGTATTTCTGCGACACGTTCTCACTGTCAATAAGAACGGCAAATCTTTTTGTATCCGACATATTATTCCTCTCCTGATGTTCCAAACTATACTGAAACATTATACATAAAATATTGTCGAGGTCAAAACCCGATATCCGTGCGCATCCGCCGAAGGCCTTATAGTAAGCGAAATTAATTATTTCGCTTACTATATATAGTCCGAAAAACCGCTCTGGGAGGGGTTGGCCGCATACAGTTGTACGGGGTTTTTTTGTGAAGTATAATGAAATGATTAGAAAGATCCTTCGCTTCGCTCAGGATGACAGGAGTGCTTCGCTCAGGATGACAGGAGTGCTTCGCTCAGGATGACAAAGTAGTGAAAACAGCTTTACTTGAGGAGAATAAGTTGAAAGTATTCAATACAACAGCGGTATGTAATCCGTCAAAACACTATATGGTGGATATTTCCGATAAGGTAAGGGAGATACGGAAACTTGTTGATGCGGGTAAATATTTTACCATAAACAGGGCCAGACAGTATGGAAAAACCACTACTATTTCGGCTTTGGAAAGAGAACTTGCGGACGATTATTGCATATTGAGTTTAGACTTTCAAGGGATAAGCGACGCCGGATTTAAGACAGAGGAAGCTTTTGTCAAGGCATTTTCCAGAGCTGTTGTGAAGAAAGCGAAAACAGCCGGTATGCCATCGGATTCTGTTGAAAGACTGAATGATTTCATCAATAGAAAAGAATATGAAGCGGTTCTTGATGAATTGTTTTCTGTTCTGACGGATTGGTGCGAAAATTCGGAAAAGCCTGTCGTTATGATAATTGACGAGGTCGATACCGCTACCAACAATCAGGTGTTCCTTGATTTTCTGGCACAATTAAGGTTACAGTACCTTGAACGGGAAAAGAATGATGATTATAAAACCTTCCAATCTGTAGTACTTGCCGGGGTCACCGATATAAAGCATTTGAAAAATAAGATCGGGAATGGAGACGCAGAAAAGGAAAACAGTCCCTGGAATATTGCAGCTGATTTTAATCTTGATATGAGTCTTTCGGAAGCCGGCATTATGGAAATGCTGGATGAATATGAGACAGATCATAATACCGGAATGAATACAAAGGAAATTGCCGGGATGATAAGAGATTATACTAGTGGCTATCCCTTCCTTGTCAGCCGTATTTGCCAGCTGATAGATGAGCAGTTGTCAAAAGTAAGATTCCGCTCATTGTCGGAAGCGTGGACAGGTGAAGGCGTAGAGGAGGCGGTAAAATCGCTCCTCACGGAGAAGAATACACTCTTTGATTCGCTGATGGGAAAGCTTCATGACAACAGATCATTTGATTCACAGCTTAAAGGGCTGTTATTAAGAGGGGAATCCATAGAGTATCTTCCGGATAATAAAGCTCAGGAGCAGCTGATGATGTATGGCTTTATAGTCAATGATAATAATACTGTAGCAGTCGCCAATAAGATATTCGAGATGCGTCTCTATAAGTATTATGTGGGTGAAAGCAGATTTTCAGAGGAGTTGAGAGGAAATGCCCTGGATAATAAACCGGCATTTATTAAGGGCAATCAACTGGATATTCCTCTCATTATGGAGCGGTTTATCGAGACTCAGAAGCAGATCCGTGATCTTAATAATGAGGAAGCAGAAAGAAAGTTCATTGAAGAGGAAGGGAGGGAAAAATTCCTCACATATCTTTCTCCAATCATAAACGGAACAGGAACATACAGCATAGAAGAACAGACCAGAAACCGCAGGCGTATGGATGTCGTCATTCACTATTGCGGAAAAAGGTATATCATTGAATTAAAGATATGGCATGGTGAAAGGTATAATGCAAAAGGCGAAGAGCAGATCCTGGATTATCTTGATCATTTCAGCCTTACAACCGGATATATGCTGAGCTTTAGTTTTAATAAAAGTAAAGAACCGGGGGTAAGGAAAGAAATACTCGGAGACAAGGTGCTGTATGAAGGAGTTGTGTAAGGCAGTTATAAATAAAGATAATTTCGGTTTCGAAAGCAAGATCGGCTCAATCCCGGGAATATAAGGGATTGGGTCTTTTTTTAACTTTTCGTCACGTTTCAGTTTTTTTCGTCACGGTTCTATTGAATTCAGACTAAAAATTTTTTATCTTTAAAAAGGAAATTTAGGTTGAAGACCTTTGATCCGGAAAAAGGAGCGAAAAGTAAAGACGATGGTTATGAGAAAGATAAGGGAAATACTGAAGAAATCAGCAGTTGCAGCACTGGCAGCGGTGCTTATTACGACTTCTGTTCCGACAGGTGTGCTTGCGGAGGAAGTGGCTGAAGATATAACAGCTGCCGCTGATGATACGGCAGGATCGGAAAATGTGCCGGAAGATACTATAGCTGTCGCTGATGATACGGCAGGATCGGAAAATGTGCCGGAAGATACTATAGCTGTCGCTGATGATACGGCAGGATCGGAAAATGTGCCGGAAGATACTATAGCTGCCGCT
>CAMVGV010000070.1 GCA_947167135.1 uncultured Lachnospiraceae bacterium | reverse complement strand
GTGCTGCTCTCCGAAGGGGACGGACTGACTCCGAGAGCCGCAAAGGTATTAAAGATGAGTGAGGAAACTGCCGAACGCTTTAAGAGCAGTGCGGTAGGTACAGAGCATATTCTTTTAAGCCTGATAAGGGAAGGGGACAATATTGCGGTGCGCCTCCTGAATACCTTAGGAGCGCAGCTTCCGAAGATCTATGCCGAAACCCTGGATGCCATAGGAGAGGATCCGGCTCTTATGAGGCAGGATCTGAGGGTCAGCGGAGCAAACGGAAACGGATCCGCAACCCCTACACTTGATACCTATTCCAGGGATCTCACAGCCCTTGCTGCCGAGGATTCACTTGACCCGGTGATCGGGCGGGAAAATGAGATCATGAGGGTTATACAGATACTAAGCCGCCGAACAAAGAATAATCCCTGTCTGGTGGGGGAGCCCGGTGTGGGAAAGACCGCTATTGCTGAAGGTCTGGCCGTAAGGATCGCAGCGGGAGATGTGCCGGAATCACTTCTTGAAAAAAGGGTGGTTTCCCTCGATATGTCAGGAATGGTTGCGGGAAGCAAGTACAGGGGTGAGTTTGAGGAAAGAATAAAGCGGGTTATTGCGGAGGTGAAGAGCGCCGGGAATATCATCATTTTTATGGATGAGATCCATACCCTTATCGGGGCAGGCAGTGCCGAGGGAACCCTTGATGCCTCGAATATTCTGAAGCCATCCATGGCAAGAGGGGAGATACAGCTTATCGGTGCGACCACCATTGATGAATACAGGAAATACATAGAAAAGGATGCCGCACTCGAACGGAGATTCCAGCCCGTAACAGTGGAGGAGCCCACAGAGGATGAAACGGTTAAGATCCTTATGGGAATAAAATACAAATACGAGGAACACCACGGGATAGATATCCCCATTGAAGCCGTTCAGGCAGCGGTCAGACTCTCATCAAGGTTCATCAATGACCGTTTCCAGCCGGATAAAGCTATAGATGTGATAGACGAAGCCGCCAGCCATCTCAAGCTCAGCGTGGTCAAAATGAACCCTGCCGAAGAAAAGCTTTTGGAGAAGATAAAGGAAAAATCGGCAGAAAAGGAAGAGGCCATTAAGGACGGAGATTTTGCCGGAGCCTCGGTCATAAAGAAGGAAGAGGCAAAGCTAAGGAAGAAGCTTGATAAATTAAAGAAAAAGATGGCGGAAAAAGAGGACGGAAAGAGACAGTCCATGACGGAAGAGGATGTGGCGGAGATAGTCCATATGTGGACAAAGATACCCGTGACAAAGCTTACGGAAAAGGAAAACCAGCGTCTGATGCGTCTCGAGGAAACCCTGCATAAGCGGATAATCGGACAGGACGAGGCTGTCACAAAGATAGCAAAGGCGGTACGAAGAGGAAGAGTGGGACTAAAGGATCCGAACCGGCCCATTGGCTCCTTCCTGTTTCTCGGACCTACGGGAGTGGGAAAGACAGAGCTCAGTAAGGCTTTGGCAGAGACCCTTTTCGGCTCCGATCAGGATATGATACGGGTTGATATGTCGGAATTCATGGAACCGCATTCCGTAGCGAAGATGATAGGCTCACCTCCGGGATATGTAGGACATGACGAGGGCGGACAGCTCGCGGAAAAGATAAGGAGGCATCCTTTTTCCGTAGTTCTTTTCGATGAAATAGAAAAGGCGCATCCGGATGTATTTAACGTACTCCTGCAGGTCCTTGACGATGGACATATCACCGATTCCAAGGGAAGAAAGGTAAGCTTCAAAAATGCAGTCATCATTATGACCAGCAATGCCGGTGCCCAGTCCATAGTGGAGCCAAAGAAGCTCGGCTTCAATTCCGGAGAAAAGGAGGAGGATCTTTTCAAGGATATGAAGAGCGGGGTGATGGATGAGGTGAAGAGGATATTTAAGCCCGAATTCATCAACCGTATCGACGAGATCATTGTGTTTAAGAAGCTGAACGATAAGGATATGAAGGATATCGTGACCCTCTTAAGCCGCGATCTTATAAAGAGAGCGAAAAACAATATGGGCATCACCTTAAAGATCACCGATAAAGTAAAGAGCTTCGTTATCGAAAAGGGAGCGGATAAGAAGTACGGAGCAAGACCATTAAAGAGAGCGATACAGAATATGATAGAGGATCCTCTTTCCGAGGTTCTGCTTAAGGGCGAATGTGCCGCAGGGGACACCGTAAAGGCAGAGCTAAGAGAGGGAGAGATCATATTTAACACTGTAAAGGCAAAGTAGTCACCAAAAAGAAAGGAGTGAAAACTACAGAAAATGGCAGCAGTAAAGGATCTCATCATAAGTGAGGACAACGGAAACTTGAGCTTCGGGGATCATACCCTGTCTTCAAAGGCAAAGAAGGAGGATTTCCCCCATGGAGGAGATCTCTATAAGGTAAAGACCTATAACGAGATCACCAGGCTTGAGAGAAACGGGATTTTCGTCTACGAATCCGTACCGGGAACCAGCGTAAATAATTTCTTTGAGACCGGTGACGGCGTTTCCTTTGATGCAGAGGGAAATGATGATGCCCAGATAACCCTGGGACTCGCGGAAGAGACGGAATACGAGGTTTTCGTTAATAATGAGAGTGTAGGAAAGATGAAGACGAATCTCGGCGGCAAGCTTTCCGTAAGCGTTGAGCTGTCAGGAGGACAGGTTCATGTCGAGGTGAAGAAAGCCTGATATGGCTGCAAAGCAGAAGAAAAAGACCGTCTTTGTCTGTCAGAGCTGCGGATACGAGTCGGCCAAATGGGTCGGAAACTGCCCATCCTGCCATGAGTGGAACAGCCTCGTGGAGGAAACGGTAAAGGCGGAAATAAAAACCGCTTCCCCATCGGCTGCAATCTCTGCAAGATTAAAGCAGGGTGACAGGAAAAAACCGCTTCCCATAAGCAGTATAGAGGGCAGTGATGAAAACAGGATTTCAAGCGGGTTTTCGGAGCTTGACAGGGTCTTAGGCGGTGGAGTTGTGAAGGGTTCAATGGTGCTTGTCGGAGGTGATCCCGGAATCGGGAAGTCCACGCTTCTCCTGCAATTATGCAGGAGTCTGAGTCTTTCAGGCCATGAAATACTGTATGTTTCCGGAGAGGAATCTTTAAAGCAGATCAAAATGAGAGCCTCCCGGCTTGGGGAGTTCGGCGACTCACTTAAAATACTGTCAGAAACTGATCTCGATGAAATAAGTGAAGTGATCGACGGATACAAGCCGGAGTTCGTGGTCATCGATTCCATACAGACCATGTTCAATGAGAGTGTGGGTGCTGCACCCGGAAGCGTTTCGCAGATAAGGGAGACCACAGCGGTGCTTCTCCGTATTGCGAAGGATCTGGGCATCAGTATCTTTATCATAGGGCATGTCACAAAGGAGGGCGCTGTGGCAGGCCCCCGGGTTCTGGAGCACATGGTGGATACAGTGCTCTACTTTGAAGGCGATACCAAGGGGGCATACAGGATACTGAGGAGTGTAAAGAACCGCTTCGGCTCCACAGACGAGATCGGTGTCTTTGAAATGGATGAGGAGGGCTTAAAGGAGGTTTTGAATCCTTCCGAGTTTATGCTGTCCGGAAGACCTGAGAATGCGGGAGGATCAGTAGTCAGCTGCTGCATGGAGGGCACGAGACCACTCTTGATCGAGATACAGGCTCTTGTATGCGAGACCGCTTTCGGTTTTCCCAGGCGGCAGGCCAGCGGGACAGATATAAACAAGGTGAACCTTCTTATGGCAGTGCTTGAAAAGCGGCTGAATATGAAGCTGTCTTCTCTTGATGCATATGTGAATATCGCCGGGGGGATAAGGGTGAACGAGCCGGCACTTGATCTGGCCATTGTTCTAGCCATTGCTTCCTCTTATAAGAACCGTCCCGTGGGACAGAATGTGGCGGCCTTTGGAGAGGTGGGTCTTTCCGGAGAGGTGAGATCCGTTACACAGACCCTGCAGAGGGTCAACGAAGCGGCAAGGCTTGGTTTTGAAAAGATCTTTATCCCCTATGCCTCATTAAAGAATGTTAATGCTCCGGATAATATAAAGATCATCGGGGTTAAAAACGTCGGAGAACTGCTGGGACAGTAAGCGTATTTTTCCGCCCTTCTACGGAGAACAGATTGAAAAAAAAGCTTAGAGAATTTTGTTTTTCACATTGGTATTTTCTTGTTACGGCCGCCCTGGTCCTTATTCAGGCGGTCTTTTCACTGAGGTTTATGGGAAGGCAGTATTTTTCCCTTGACGAGGTGAGTCAGATCGGCTTTATCGCGAAGAGGAATTCCTGGAGTGATATCATTAATTATTATCTGACAAGCGAGGTCACGAATCTGCCTTTATGGCCGCTCCTCGCTGCTGTCTGGTACAGGATAGTACCCTACGGTGAGGGATGGATGAGGCTTTTGACCGTTATACTCACATCTCTTGCTATGATAGTTCTCATAAAAGCGGCGGAAACCTTCAGGGACAGAATGACAGGCATATTGATGGCGCTTCTATTATGTATTTCATCCGCACTTATGCATCTATGCAGTCTTACCTTCCGTGTGCATGCCTTCTGGATGCTGTTTACAGCCCTGGTGCTCTTATTCTATTTCCGGCGTTTGAGATCTATGGGTAAGGAGACTATCAGAGAGACTGTTATTCTGGGGTTTATGATGGCGGGGCTCGCCTATTCCCACTATTTCGGCTGTCTTATGATAGTCTACCTGTTTCTCATAGATACGGTGCTTTTTTTTATGAAAAAGATAAAGGGGATATTCATCATATCCTATCTTATCGGCGGAGGGATTCTTTTTCCCTGGTTTATCCTTATGATGGTCAGACACACCATGGTGCTTAATGAATTTTGGCCGAAGACCCCTACCTTTGCAAGTATTCCGAAGGCTCTTTCCTATGTGGTGAGTCACGATGAAGTAATATTTGTCCTGCTTATCCTTGCGATGATCGTTTCCCTGCTTTCCTTTACGGAAGGCATCCTCAGCGGGGCGGGAGATAACGAATGGCGCTTTATCAGGCTTTCCTTTGCATTTATGCCGATCATATTTATTACCGCCGACTATATTTACAGTGCCCACATAAATGTCAGCGGGGGGATATTCGTATACAGGTATTTCCTGTCGGTAATGCCGGCAGCCCTTCTGTCCGTGGCTATTCTGATTAAAGAGCTTACAGATGCGGTTTCAGGGAAGTTTTCTATCAGTGCTTTTCTTTCCTACGGCACAGTTATACTGTTTCTGCTTATTTATGTAGGCAGCGGGAATTATTACATAGATGTGAAGGATGAGGTGTCAGCGCCCTACGACAATACCTACGGAAATGTCAGGGAGCAGATAATAGAGGACGGAAGGCTTTTCGATGAAAAGACCATGATAGCGATTAATGCCAACAGGGCAAATGCCGACGGCTTTGAGGAGTATTATCTTGAGTACGGGGGCAGCGGCAGGGACGTATACGTGGTATCCAATGAGGACAGTGACATTAAGGAGCGGATCAAAGCCGCAGATCATATCTACATCTATCAGGTTATGAAGGGTACACCCGATGTATATACGGACATAATGGGAGACTCCTTTAAAGAGGTATCCTTTGATGAAAACCTGAGGCTCTACGAATATGAGCGGGTGAAATGAACGTTGTTATTCTGCGTGCAGCAATGACAATCTGCGTGCAGCAATGACAATCTGCGTGTAGCAATGACAATCTGCGTGCAGCAATGTCATTCTGAGGGCGAAGCCCGAAGAATCTTACTCCCCGATAATTACAGCCTCCAGAGGCCGCAAATTCTTAATAGAGCCGGCCTCCTCCCCTTCATTGTCTCCGTAGTTTGAAAAGAGTATCTTTTCTTTGTCGTCTGAAATGCCCGCTCCTTCAGGATCAAAGAGAGCATCTTTATTACTGAAATTCACCAGGATCACAAGTCTTGCAGAAGAGTATTTTCGCTCAAAGGCATAGATATCCTTATTATCATTAAGGAGTTCATTATATTCCCCTTTTATCAGTATATCATTTCCCCTACGGAAGCCGGAAAGCCTCCTGTACCAGGAGAGGACGGAGCTTTTATCCTCATTTTCAAGCTCTGCATTCACCTCTTTATAATTCCCGTTCAGGGGAAGCCAGGGGGTTCCTGTGGTAAAGCCTGAATTTTCGCTTCCGTCCCACTGCATGGGTGTGCGGGCATTGTCACGACTGAAGCGGTGGACGAAGTCAAGAGCCTCCTCTTCGGAAAAGCCTTCCTTTATCGCAATGTCATACTGGCTTTTTGAATTCAGGTCGTTATAGTCGTCTATGGAATCCCAGGAGACATTGGTAAGTCCAAGCTCCTCACCCTGGTAAATAAAGGGTGTTCCCCTAAGAGTAAGCAGAACCGTTCCAAGTGCTTTTCCCGCAAGAACGGGGTCTGAGCCCTCAGTGAAGTAGTGGTTAATGGAACGGGGCTTATCGTGGTTTTCAAAGTAGATCGGATACCAGCCGTTTTGGGCTGTGGCTTTCTGGCTGTCCGTCAGGGCTTTTTTCAGCCCGGCAAGCTCAAAGCTTCCTGCCCTGCACCAGGTTTCGGCTCCGTCAAACTCGAGATTCACATGGCTGAATTCGAATATCATATCGAAAACACCGTTATCTCCAACCCAGTATTTCAGGTCATCGGCGGGAACACCGTTAGCTTCCCCAACGGTGAAGATATCATGTCCCACACACACTTTTTCCTTGAATTCCCTTAAATAATCCAGGATTCCGTCGGTATTGGCCGTCATTTTGTGAATGTCGCTTCTTCCCTCTGAGTCGTCCACGGGACCGTCGGAAAAGCCGGAGGGCTTTTTGATATAGGGGATAGCATCCATACGGAAACCGCCGGCACCCTTATCTATCCAGAAATTCGCAACATCATACAGGGCATTCCGGACATCAGGGTTCTCCCAGTTGAGATCCGGCTGGGATGAAGCAAAGGTGTGGAGATAGTACTGCTGTCTTTTCTCATTCCAGGTCCAGGCCGAGCCGCCGAAGATGCTTCTCCAGTTATTCGGTTCGCTCCCGTCCGCCTTTGGATCCCGCCATATATACCAGTCGCTGTATTCATTGTCCCTGTTTTCTGAGGAGCGCTTAAACCATTCATTCCTGTCGGAGGTATGGTTAAAGACAAGATCCATTACCACCTTTATGCCCTTCTCATCAGCTTCTTTTATGAGAGCATTCATATCCTCCATAGTTCCGTAACGGTGGTTTATGCTGTAATAATCCGCCACATCATATCCGTTATCCTCCATGGGGGAGTCATAGACGGGAGTAAGCCAGATAGCTCCAACGCCAAGAGACGAAAGATAGTCAAGCCTCGAACGGATACCGTTTAAATCACCGTATCCGTTGCCGTCGGAATCCTGGAAGCTGTTCACATATATCTCGTATGCATTTATTTTCTGCCACCACTTCATGCTGCCGGCAGCCTCAGATGAGGACTGTTGGTTTTTTGGATTATCCGGGATATCTGAAGTCCTGGCGCAGCCGGAAAAAACAGTGGCTGTTAAACAGATCGCTGACAGCAGCATTGCGGTTTTTTTCATAGGCTTACTCTTCCTGCTCTTCAGCAGCACGTTCCTCCTCTTCACGGCGTCTTTCCTCTTCCTCACGGCGCCGTTCTTCCTCCTGACGTTCTTCTTCCGCACGTTTTTCTTCTTCCGCACGTCTTTCTTCTTCCTCACGAAGCTCGTCCTCGTGCTGTTCCTCCTCATTACGCTGTTCCTCTTCCTGATCAGGATTGTTTTCTTCAGGGTTTTCTGTTTCGCTGCTTTCTTCCCCGGTGGCCTGTGTTTCTTCAGTAGCTACTTCGGTGCTTTCTGTTCCGGTGGCCGTCTCTAAGCTTTCCGTCGCAGAGACTGTATCCTGTCCGGATTCATCAAGGGTTTTTAAGAATGCATTTAAGAGATCTTCATCCATCACCGGTTCAGGATCCTGCTCCTTTTTGACATACTTATTCTGGGCGATTATATCGTTCTGTATGCTGTTCTTTTTATTAAGGGAGGCGTCACTTAAGAACCCTTTAGAAGTGTTCGTCAGGGTTCCGGGGTAGATGTCCTCCAGCCCCGACAGGATACCGTTATAGATCTTTTTCGTGGTATCTTCCTTATAGTGAAGTCCGTCCGCTGTGGAATAGCCGGTGGAGAGAAGAAGGTTAAAGGTGTCTATATATGGAAGTGAGAGGGTTTTTAATGCGGAATTGAACTTATCTATCCCCTCATTTGACAGATTGCCGTAATGCTCAACAGGGTTTACGGATACAAGGACTATATCATATTCATCCTTTAAGGACTCATATTTTTTCACATATTTTTCGCAGTTTCCAAGGTCATTTATGCCGAGACAGATAATAAGCTTCCACTTGTCAAAGAGAGAGGAGGAAATGATCCTCTTTATCTGCTGAAGTGCGGTTTCATTAAACCAGCTGTAGCCTTCACCGACCTTTGCCACCATAAAGAGGTTATCTGTTTTTGAGATACCGCAGACGGAATTCATATTTACGAAGCGGCTGTCACCCACAAAGATATAACCTGTATCGGGACCGGGACTCATACCCTCAACCGATGCAAGCTTTTCAAGGAGTTCTTTACTCTCTTCACTGTTTTCCGCCGGAACCGTGGTTTCTTCTGCCGCTGAGGCAGGGCTTTCCACGGCTTCATCCGTAAGAGTGTTTTCCCGGGAGACGTTTTTATCTATCACAATAGCACCGTTACCGGAAGCAGACAGACGCCTGCTGCCGGAACGGAGGCCGAAGATTATGATCCAGGCGAGCACTATGCCCACAATTCCTATAGTTGTCAGGATGATATATTTCTTCATAAATCTATTTTCTGCTTTATATCAAAACACTTTGATAAGGAGAAGCTTTCCCTCGGCTACCGAAACCCGGGAAATCATTCCGGGAAGTACCTCATTACTGATCCCGTATTGGTACTCGCAGGTGATCTCTGCGTCCTTAAGAGGATACTTAGCATTTTCTACGGTTACTCCCCGGGCGGTTCCCGTGATATTGATAAGGGAAAAGAAGCTGAAGTCACTCTTTATCTCCCTGGGAGAGGAGGAGACGATCTCCATTTCCGAATGATCGTCAATTAAGAGTCCGCTTTTCCCGATGGAATCAAGATAGAGAAGGATTGACACATTACCCAAGGTATGGTCAAGCCGTCCTCCGCTTACTCCGAGAAGCAGGAAATCACAAAATCCGCGGCGTATCGCTTCCTTTACTGCAAAAAAGGTGTCGGTATCATCCTTCTCCGTCGGAAGGACAATGGTTTCCGTCCGGAGACGGGGGTTTTCATGTGAATCGAAGTCACCCACAATGAGAGAAGGCTCAGCTCTTAATCCATCAAGGTGTTTTAAGCCGCTGTCGCAGTATATTATATAGTCACCGTTTTTAATATAACTTCCGGTTCTTTGATAATCGGCGATATTTGCGCCGCCGATTATAACGCAGCGATTCATATCTTTTTATTTTCAGTATCCTAAGGATCTGTGCATAAATAAATCTTCACATTTGACTTGTGCAGACGTCCATCTGCTTCATCAGAAAGCCTCGCCGTAGCCCGCTACGGCTACGTTTTCTTCTTTGCAGATGAACGCCTGTCCTGCGTCAAACTGTAAAGTTATTTATGAACAGCTCCTAAACTTTGAGTAATGGTTTAATACTATATAAAGAGGTGACGTCCGTCAAGTATTCCGGGCAGAGAGCAAAGCTGGACTTTTAGCACCGGAAAAAGTATATTTATAGTAGTCTGAACAGTTGCAGATCAAAGTATAAAAGAATACAAAGATAAAGGGGAGTTTTTTGGGAAGGAGTTTGATATGGAATGGGAAGCAGATCTGATTGAAAGGATGCAGACAGGTTTAGGCAATGCAGAAGGCTTCGCAAAGTATTTTGATTTTTTCGGTGCAGAGACGGGACTGTTGTTGCTTGTACTGATCGTGATGTTCTGTTGGAAAAAGGAAGCCGGACAGAAGCTGGTGCTTATTGTTGCCTGCGTTAACATATGGCTTCCGATGATCAAATCGGTCGTCCTGAGACCAAGGCCATACATGGAGTATCCGGACAGGGTGAAGCCACTCGCTTTGTCAGATATAAACGCAGCGCCGATGGATGTGGCAGCTCAGGGATATTCCTTTCCAAGCATGCATAGCGCATCTGTCCCTGCAGTATATTTTTCACTGGCGAAGGAGGCAAAAAAGAACTGGCTCTGGATCGCTGCGGGAGTCCTGACATTGCTGGTAGGCATTTCAAGAGTCGCGGCAGGTATGCATTATCCGACAGACGTGCTTTCCGGATGGATACTGGGATTTGCGGTAATCGGGGTATTTACGCTTCTTGACCGATATATACAAAAGGAGTGGATGTACCATCTGATACTGCTGATATCAGCGCTTCCGGGATTATTCTATGTGCGGACGGCCGATTACTTTACTGCTCTTGGCTGCCTGAGCGGCGCCATAGCGGCATCCCGGTTTGAGCGCAAATATGTAAATTTTGAAAACACGCGCCGGATCCCTGCGATGATTATGCGCGTAGCCGGGGCCTTATTGATATACCTTGTGGTAAATAAACTGTTAAAGCTCCCTTTTGACAGTGAATTCCTTGCAGGAATAAGCCTTGCTGCCTTACTTGTCAGAACTGTAAGGTATGCACTCATCCTGTTCCTGATAATGGGTGTGTATCCGAAGGTATTTCCTTTTTTTGAGAAAGCGAAGCCGGCGGGGTGACATAGAAGTGAAAACAGCTTTAATAGAGGAGCGGAGTAGTCATTGCGACTGTAAGTCAGAGAATAATGGGGCTAAAACCCCTTTATTGGAGGAGGAAAAAATGGACAGACTGAATAAAAAGATGCAGATTAAAAAAACGGCGGCAGGCACCGCGCTTGCCATCCTGGTGTTTTTGTTTTTCCTTTGGAGCTTAAATGTTTCCGCGTATGCAGATGATATAAAGCCCATAGAGACGATGGATGATGAAAGTTCTGTACAGACCTTTTCGACATCGGCCTCTGTGAACAATATCTCCAAATACGGAAATGTCGTCCTTTCACTGAAGTGTGAGGAGATACTCGGTGCAGGCTATGAATATGGGGATGTCCTTTTGGTATGCTTTTTGGACCATTCACTGGAACTCCCGTTATGCAGCAATTTTACGGATGTCGATTCCGGTTCTCCCGGGATTTTTGCAAAAGAAGGTTCGGAATATGTGTTGCTTGCCGTAAATATGGGGGATTTTGCGACATCCTACGGGATTGCTGAAAAGATAGTCAACAAAGAGGGGAATGTGTCGTGGATTCCGGTCAGCGATACGGAAATACCCGTAACTGTTTCAATGAAGGAAAAGGGAGGCTATTATAACGAATATCTGCTGCACCAGCTTAAATATGAGGACGACAGGTCGGCTTATCCGATGCTTTCAGACGAACAGTTCGCTAATTTCAGGGAGGTTACAACTACAGGTATGGGACATGGCATACTCTATCGCTCTGCGTCTCCGATAAACCCCGTGCATTCCAGAAATAAATATGCGGATGAAGCGATACGAAAAGCAGGGGTCAATGTGATAATGAACCTTGCGGATGACGAAGCGACGGCAAAGAGCTATGAGGGCTTTGAGAACAGCTATTATTCGGGGCAGAATTTTATTGCACTGAATTTGGGAGTGGATTTTTCATCGGAGGATTTTCGGGAAATGCTTGCGAAGGGGCTTCGGTTCTTCGCATTGAATCCGGGTATTTACGAGGTCCACTGTACGGAGGGAAAGGATAGAGCGGGCTTTGTCAGTGCTATTCTTGAGTGTCTGATGGGCGCCGGAAATGATGAAATTATAAGTGATTACATGGTGACATTTTATAACTACTATGGTGTCACCGAGGGAGACGAAAAGTATCAGGTGATAGCGGACAGCAATATCGTAAAGAGCCTTCAGAATGCATTTGGCGTAGAAGACCTGGAATCTGCGGATCTTGCGGCTGAGGCGGCAGAGTATCTTCAACAGATCGGGCTTAGTGATGAGGAGATATCGCTGCTGAAGACCAATCTCGGAAGATCAAAACCGGATAATAATGATCCTGAAAAGGACAAGGCAGAAGAGGTTATAAGGGTGCCGGTCACAGGGAGTGGCAGTGAATACGCTTCGTCAAAGGATAATTTTGCGCCTGTAGTCACATCCGGCAAAATAAGCAGCCTGAAGCTCGACTTTTCAAATGTTGCAAAATCGGAAGTAAAGCCCTCAGACCTTAGGATGACGGCAATTAAGGGTTCGAAATTCACCCTGACCGAAGCCCTTCTGACCAAGGATTCCTTTAAGAAAAGCGGGGGTATAAAGGTAAAGGTCAATAAAAAGACACTGATCGCCGAGGTGAGCTGTACTTCAGACGGGACTGCCGAGTTCACTCTGGGAAACGGCGCAGCTTATACCATCACCTTCACTGTTCAGAAGCCGAAGGCAAATAATGCCTTAAAGCAGCTTTCCATAGGAGGTCCGGAAGAAAAACTGACGGTTAAAGAACTCTTTGGTACCGATATAGATGCAGGGGAGCTCTACATAGTAAAGCAAAAGCATGGGAATGCCCTTGTATCCGATAAGACACTTACCGTAAATCCTAAGGAAAAGGACAGAATAAAGCTTATTTATAAGTATCACAATAAGAAATACAAAATGACAATTAAAGTGAAATGATAAGGAATTGTACGGAACACCGGTTTTCAGCGGAAATACCGGGGATTCCTTCCGGAGATTCCGGGGATTCTGAAAAGATGTGAGATTCCGGGGATTCTGAAAAGATGTGTGAGATTCCGGGGATTCTGAAATAGTAATTACGCATCCCCCTCAATAATCTTATAGAATCAGCATCCGACAATG
>CAMVGV010000069.1 GCA_947167135.1 uncultured Lachnospiraceae bacterium | reverse complement strand
ATCCCACATCGAAGATGTGGGATGCCACCCCGGCGAGGGGGTTGCGAAGCAACAGTAAGGATCTTCATTCCGGAAAGAAAGATTCTTCGCTTCGCTCAGAATGACACTGTGTGTAGTAATAGAATTTCACTAACTTAACGCCATTGGGGCGGCACTCTATGTCATCCTGAGCGCCAGCGACGCTTATCTCACATCGAAGATGTGAGATGCCGCCCCGGCGAGGTTTATCCCACATCGAAGATGTGGGATGCCACCCCGGCGAGGGGTTGCGAAGCAACAGTAAGGATCTTCATTCCGGAAAGAAAGATTCTTCGCTTCGCTCAGAATGACAGGGAATGACGCACAGAATGACAGGGAATGACGCTCAGAATGACAACAGGGAATGATGCTTAGAATGACAGGGTATGATGCCCGGTAAATAAAAGGAGGACGGTGCTATGATGAAGGTCGCATACAGCGGGATAGAGGGGGCATTCGCCCACACCGCGGCGAGAAGGATGTTTCCGGAGGCGATATATGTTTCCTACGATAATTTCACTGCCGCGTATAATGCGGTTTTGAATAAGGAGTGCGACAGAGCGGTGCTTCCTGTCGAGAACAGCTACGCAGGGCCGGTGCATACCGTAAATAAGCTTTTGTCTGAGGGGAGCCTCTGTGTGGAATCGGAATATGTCCTTCTTATCGTACAGAATCTCCTCGGCATGCGGGGTAGCAGGATAGAGGACATAAAAAAGGTCATAAGCCAGCCAAAGGCACTGGAGCAATGTGACAGGTTCCTTAAGGATAAAGGATATGAGCTTATTCCGGCGGAAAACACGGCTGTGGCCGCGAAGCAGGTCGCTATGGGACACGATATGTCCGCCGCAGCAGTAGCAAGTCTGGAAACGGCGGCAATATACGGTCTCAAGGTTCTTGAAGAGCATATAAATGAGCTTGATGACAACAAAACAAGATTTGTGGCAGTACGCCGGGACAAGGAACCGGAAGTTGATCAGGGAAACAATAAAGAAAAATAAACCTGTTATTCTGAGCGTTAGCGAAGGATCTTACATCCGGCAATAAAAAGATTCTTCGCTTCGCTCAGAATGACAGAGTAGTGATAAACAGCTTTAATAAAGGAGAGAAAGAAATGGGAATGGTTTATGAAAGGCAGCTCGCCATACCGGCAGAGCTGAAGGAAATGTATCCGCTTACCGCAAAGATGAATGAGACGATCGAGGAGAGGAGGGCAGCCCTCACATCCATATTTGAGGGGAGGAGTAAAAAGCTCATACTGATAATAGGCCCCTGCTCTGCGGATAATGAGGATTCCGTGCTGGACTATATCGGAAGGCTTGTGGGCGTGCAGGAGAAGGTTAAAGACAAGATATTCATAGTCCCGAGAGTATATACGAATAAGCCGAGGACCAGCGGTGAGGGCTATAAGGGAATGCTGCATCAGCCGGATCCCACAGAAAAGCCCAATATGTTTAAGGGTATAGAAGCAACGAGACACCTGCATATGCGGGCCGTAATGGAGACGGGCTTTGCCTGTGCGGACGAAATGCTCTATACGGAAAACTACGGTTACCTTGACGACCTTCTGGCCTATGTTGCGGTCGGAGCGCGCTCTGTGGAGGATCAGCAGCACAGGCTTACTTCCAGCGGAATAAGTGTTCCGGTCGGTATGAAAAATCCAACATCAGGGGATTACCGCGTAATGATGAATGCAATAAGCGCTGCCCAGAGCGGTCATACCTTCATTTACCGCGGGTGGCAGGTACATTCCGACGGGAACCGCCATACCCACGCAATACTCCGGGGCTATACCGACCAGCACGGCCTTATGAAGCCGAATTACCACTATGAGGATCTGGTAAGGCTATGTGACTGCTATGATGAGATGGAGCTTGTGAATCCGGGGCTTATCGTGGATACAAACCACTGTAATTCAAATAAGAACCCCTTCCAGCAGAGAAGGATAGTGAAGGAGGTTCTGCATTCCGCGAGACACGATACAAGGGTCGCAGCACTCCTTAAGGGCTTTATGATAGAAAGCTATATAGAGGACGGAGCACAGGCACCGGGAGGCGGCATCTACGGCAAGTCCATAACCGATCCCTGCATCGGCTGGGAAGCAACAGAGAAGCTGATATACGAGATAGCGGAGCTTTTATAAGACAGGAATTTTCGATAATTACGCTCTTATACTTTTTATCGCGGGGTAGATCTCCTTAAACCGTTCATAGGATCTCTGCATAGTCTTCACCGCTTCGGGGTCGGGATAGAAGAGCTCACACTCGTCCGAACTCTTTAGGTTACTTAGGAAGGTGTCATAGTTTTCTATCTCGCCCCTGCCGAAACGGGCTATGGCAGCAACGGCTATGGATGGCATAAATTCAGCATTCTTAAACACAAATACCTCATGATCCAGAATGTCTGCAAAGATCCTGCACCAGACGCTCTCGCCTGCCCCGCCTCCGATAAGGGAGATGCTTTTAAGCTCATCCTTAAAGCCCTCCTTTAAGGAGAAGGCGACGCCCTCGAGGCAGGAGCGTGCAATATCCTGCTTTGAAGTATTCTGGGAGATGCCGATAAAGGCACCTCTTATCAGGGGATCGGATACAGGATAGCGCTCCCCCAGAAGATAGGGGAGGAAGAGTACCCCGTTCGATCCGGGAACGCTTGTACTCAGAAGCTCAGAAATATACTCATATTTTTTATCCTGCTCGGAATCCTTTGACAGCATGCCGCTAACCCATTTATGCACGTTTCCGGCATTGAAAAAGGGTGTTACGTTGATGTACTTTCCGGGAGTTACGGAGGACAGGTTAAAGACAGAGCTGTTCCTTTTTACGGAATCCGAAAGACAGGCGACCCAGCCTGAGGTTCCGAGATTGATATTGTATTCACCGGCTTTACTTATGCCGCTTGCAAGAGTGGTTGCTCCCGCATCTCCGGTTCCTGTAAATACCGGGATCCCCGTGGGAAGTCCGCTTTCCATCGAAGCCTTTTTAGTTACCCTTCCCGCTTCCTCGTGCGGGTATTTTAGCTCAGGGAGAAGAAAGGGATCGATCCCCGTCTTTTCGGGAAATGAACCTTCCCAGGTCTTTTTTTCTATGTCCATAAGCCCGGTTGTGCCGGCAGTCACCGTATCGGTTACAGGGTTTCCGGTGAGCTTTAGGATGATATAATCCTTTGCGCTGAAAAGAACGGTCCGGATTGCGGAAAAAACAGAAGGCTCATATTTTTTGATCCATAGGAGCTTCGAAAAGGGGATGGAGCCGTCAAAGTGATTCCCGCTCAGGTACTCTATACTGTCTCTTCCGAGAAGAGAGCATATTTCTTCCGCCTCAGCTTCTGCACGGGCATCGGAATACAAAATGACCCTTCTTAAAGGCAGGCCGTCGGCACCCAAAATGATTGCGTCCTGCATCTGTCCGCTAAAGGATACAGCGGTAACTCTGCCGTCACCGGCTTTTTTCAGAACCTCACTGCAGGCTTTTAAGAAAGCGCTGTACCATCCATAAGCGTCCTGCTCCGTATAGCCATTATCAGAAAAGGTGCTTATCTCTATGCTTTCAGAGGCGGCTGCCCTGTTTTTTTTATCCACAAGTACAGCCTTTACAGCTGTTGTGCCGATATCTGCGGTTAAAATGTATTCTCTTCCGTTAAGCATTTTCTGCTCCTTAATAATATCTCTACTATGTCATTCTGAGCGGTGCTGCGTGCCAGCGGCACGCATTTAGCACGGACCGGATATGCGTCGCTTGCGCTCAGTATGACAGTGATTTTACATATTCTCCCCGGAGGTGACCTTCTGGGCGATAACTGCCAGTATTATGATTACGCCGGTCAGGACGTCCTGAAGGTAGGACGGAACCTGCATAATGGTAAGGCCGTTTGCCAGGATCCCAAGGATGGCAGCGCCCACAAAGGTTCCCCAGACATTCGGGATACCCTCCTTTACAACGGTCCGGCCTAGGAATACCGCCGCATAGGAATTCATAAAATAGCCGTCACCGCCGGTAGGGTGGGCAGAGCCGAGCCGTGATGCCAGCATTACCCCGGTAAGTGCAGACAGGGCTCCGCAAAGCGCAAAGGCCAGATTTTTATTGTGTACAACGTCTATCCCGGAGACTAAGGAAGCATTGACGTTTCCGCCTATTGCATAGAGCCTCCTTCCGAAGGGGGTATGGTTCAGGATAAAGCGGAAGATAAGGCAGAGGATCAGCATTATGGCTGTAAGCAGGGGGATCCCGAGTATGGACGCGGATCCCAGATATTTAAAGGAATCCGGGATATTCTCGAAAACCGTCGCTCCGCCGGAGAGCCAGAAGGTAAAGCCCGCAAGAACGGTACTCATCGCCAGCGTGGTGATAAATGAGAGCACCTTGAAGCTTGTAACTATCATTCCGTTTAAATAGCCTATAAAGAAGGAGATAAGGATCGGAAGTACTATTGAGAGAACGGGATTCACGCCTGCCACAGCAAGCTTTGCGCTGATTATTCCCCCGAGACTTGCGACCGCCCCTACGGAGAGGTCAAATTCGTCCACGCTCATTACCAGCGTGGCGCCTAAGGCTATGACCACGAGAAGCGAGATCTGTCTCGTGATGTTTATAAGATTTTTTATCGTGAAAAAGGCGTCCGGCCTTAATATGCTGAAAACCAGAATGATGATAATGCAGGCGATGACCGTGCCGTAGGATCTCATCAGTTTTTCTATTCCAAGGTTCTTTTTCAATTTTTTCTCCCTTAAGTTTTCTTTTTACCTAAAGAGGTCATTATCTGTCCAGATAGCAGTACCGTAAGACCTCCTCGGAGCTGAGATCCAGGTTTTTAAGGAGCTCCCTGCTCCTTCCGTTTACAATGATCTGTATCTCGTCCGAAACCTCAAGCACTTCCTTAAGATCCGAGGAAACAAAGATGACTCCGCATCCGCTGTCAGCCCTGTCCCGTAAAAGCCTGTGGATCTCGTGGCGGGTTTTCACATCCACTGCCTGGGTGGGTTCGTCACAGAGGAAGACCTTGGGATCCGATTCAAGCGCTCTTGCAAAGACTACCTTCTGCTGGTTTCCGCCGGAAAGCTCGCTTACCGTCTGATCTGTTCCGGTAGTTTTGATATCAAGCATCTCTTGTTTCTCTGCGGCTTCCCTTTCCTCGGTTTTTTCGTCAATGATCCCGGCCTTTGAGTATTTGTCAATAACCGGGAGCGTGATGTTCTTCCGGACACTGAAGGGCATAATGAGAGACATTTTCCGCCGGTCTTCATTTATCAGCACCATTCCCTTTTGAATGGAGCTTTTAGGAGTTGGATCAGGGTAATCCTCTGAATCCAGGGTGATCCCTCCTCCGGATTTTGGCCGGAGTCCGTAAAGGGTTTCCAGGAATTCCGTTCTTCCGCTGCCTCCAAGTCCGAATATGCCAAGGATCTCTCCCTTTTTGAGATCGATACTCATATCCTTAACGATCCCGTCCTTTGAAGAGATATGCTCGGCCTTCAGGATGGTTTCTCCTATACTACCACTGCTGCCGGTGGAAGCCCTGCTTTCCCAGTTATCAGTCATCATTCTGATGATCATTTCCTCACTGCTCCCGGAGGTGTCCACTGTTCCGGCGATCCGTCCGTTTTTCATAACGGTGATCCTGTCGGTCAGAAAAAATATCTCCTCCAGACGGTGGGTGACATAGAGGACAGAGGTTCCCTTTTCCTTTAATTTTCTGATTATACGGAAAAGAATCGCCGTCTCCTTATCGGTGAGAGTGGCGGTTGGTTCATCAAGAATAAGAAGCCTGCACTCCGTCATTAGAGCCCTTAATATACAGAGAAGGGTCTGTTGCGGAGGAGAGAGGCGGGAGGCGGGAACAGTGAAGTCCATTTCTATCCCGAGTGACTCGGAAAGCTTCAAGACATGCCTTTTCATTTTCTCCCAGTCAATGATGCCGCCTCTTTTTTTCTCATATTCAAGGCCGAGATATGCGTTTTCAATGCCGTTAAAGGAGGGGATCAGCTGCCGGTCCTGATGTATGACATTTATACCGAGATTACGGCTTTTCAAGGGGTCGGTTATTTCGGTTTCTTTCCCGTCCCATATCACAGTGCCCGTATCCGGTTTGCAGACAGCAGCAAGTATCTTTATTAAGGTTGATTTGCCGGCGCCGTTTTCACCTACAAGACCGTGTATTTCACCGGCTTTTATTTTAAGATCCACGTCCTTCAGTGCGTAGATACCGTTAAACTGCTTTGAGATCCCCTTTGTCCTTAACAGCATATTATTCTCTGTTTCCCGTATTTTTTAATTCCTTTGTAAAAGGGCATTAATGCCTTTGTCAAGAGCATTAATACCTTTGTCAAGAGCATTAATGCCTTTGTCAAGAGCATTAATGCCTTTGTCAAGAGCGTTAATACCCTTGTCAAGAGCGTTAATACCCTTGTCATCCTGAGCGTTAGCGAAGGATCTTCCCTCCGGTAGTAAAGATTCTTCGCTTCGCTCAGAATGACAGGAGTAGCTTCGCTCAGAATGACAGGAGCAGCTTCGCTCAGAATGACAGGAGCAGCTTCGCTCAGAATGGTAAAATGTTCAGTGAACATTTTACGGGCACGCATTGACGCGCTGAGCGCGTCAGTGCCCCGCAACTTTTTCCTAGTTCTTCTTTACAAGTGTTGCCGGAGCGTACTTTTCGCCGGTCTCTATCTCTTTTCCGGAGAGGAGATCGATAACATCCTTTACAACAATATCTGTCATTCCGTCAAAGTTCTGTGAAAGGGTGGCCTTTAAGTTTGACCCCTTTTCTATCATCTCTACAGCCTGGCTGTTTCCGTCCACTCCGGTCACGATGACCTCGTCCCGTCCGGCAGCTTCCAGAGCCTGCGAAGCTCCTATTGCGGGTTCATCCCATGCCGCAAAGACCGCGGTTACGGAATCCTTTTCCGGATTGGAAAGGATCAGGTTTTCCATGATCTCCCTTGAGCTCTCTATGGGGCCTGCGGGGACGTCCACCTGCTGCTCCGTGATAAGGCTGATATCGGGATAATCCTTTATCATTTCATCAAAGGCCTCGCATCTTTTTACCACACCGGGGTGAGGCCTGTAGGTCAGGGCAATGACCGTACCCTTTTTATTCATAAGGTCCTCAAAGAGGTACCTGCATATGGTCTTCCCCATCTCGTAATTATCACTTGTGGCATTGACCTTCATACCCTCTATAAAGCCGCTGTCTACCCCGAATACGGGAACTCCTGCGTCAAAGGCATCCTTAAGCTGGGTTTCAACCTGTCCGGGATCCGCGCTTACAATGATCATGGCATCAGCCTTTGAAGAAACAATATCCTCGATGCGGCTTGCAAGCTCTCCGAAGTCTCCCTTTGTATCAACAACATTGACATTGATGCCCTCTGCCTTAAGATCCCTCTCAATATTGTCAACCATCTGCTTTGTGGTCACGGAGCTTAAATAGGGCGTTACCACAGAGACATTTTTTCCGTTAAGGGAGCCGTCAGAGCTTCCTTTAGCAGAGCTTCCGCCGGAGCAGCCGGAAAGAAGCAGGGCAGCCGCCAGGGTGATCATCATTATTCCACTTAATACTCTCTTTTTCATTTCTTCCCTTTCCGTGTCAACGGACACTGTATGAGTAAGCTGTATTCCCCCTGACGTATTTATCCTCCCTCAAATGTTTTTTCATAACAGTCACCGGCACAAACGCAGGTGACGTTAGAAAAATATGGGTACAGAATACTTCCATTTTGAGCCATAATCAATAGTTGGGAGAAAAATAAGTAAAAAAAGTGCCGCAAACCTTGTAGTTTGCGGCTTTCGGGACAGGGAAAGAGAGTTCATACGGCTTCACATCACAACACCCATCTTTTTCCCTGCATTTTCCTTCTGTAATTTTTCCATCGAGTTCGAAGCGGCCCTCCTGTGTTTATTATGATTGCCGGCTGTTTTCTGATTGCTCATTTCCTCCCGGAAAATTTCAGCATATTTCTTTACCTTCACCTTATTATCAAAGCTTACGGGTTTGCCAAGGAATTCTCCCAGAGCTCCTGTGGCTCCGGCTGCCCTTGCGATCCCTGCTGAGGTTGATTTTTTGTCGAGACTGTCCGGATCGGCAAGGACTTTGGCGCAGTACTCCTGAAGAGAAGTCCTGCACTCCCCATATGAGGACTGGAGATTTTTGACCGCGTCCTTCATTTTTTCAGGATCGGGGATCCCATCGCCGGTCATAAGCTTTACAACCGTATCACGGTTTTTCTGGAAACTGCTGATGGCACGGTTTGCATTGTTGTATTGTGTAGAATTCCAATTTACAAGCCTTGCGGTTTTCTTTGTGTCAAACATCACCTTAAAACTGTCAAGACCATCAGGATGCATGAGCATCCGTCTAAGATTATTATCAAGCTTATACTGATCTGCCAGCTTTGCAATGGTATCATTTGCAGTCAGATCCCTTCCGTTGGCGGAAAAACGCTTTTCAAGAGCGCCTTCTGAAAGAGGTTTTTTTCCGGCATTTATAAGATCCTTGTTCAGGGCATCTATTCTCTTTTGAAATTCGCTCTGATTTAACTGGGAGTAGGCGCAGAGAGCGAGATCCCTTCTTATCTCACCTGCCTTATGGCTGTAGGAGACCTTTGTTCTGTTATCGAGATAATCCTTTACTCTGTTTTCAACGGTCTTAAGCTTATCCACAGCTTCGCCTAATTTATTATCCGGAAGTCCTTTTCCCTCTGAAATATAGTCCTGAGAGAAAGCCCTTAAGTCACGCATACTCTTTATCATGTCCTCGTAAAGCTTTGAATTGGAGTGAAGGGCATAAGCATTTTCGGTGTTTTCAAAGCTCTCAAGAAGCTTGTTTAATGAGGAACACTGATCGATCATGCGCTGATCCAGATGATTAAATTGCTGATCAACATTCTTTTTTTCGGCGTTAATGAAATCAAGGATATTTTTAAAATGTTCATCCCGGGCCGGACCCTCTAATTTGGTTGTTTTTGTTGATATCTCCGATAACAGTTTATTTCCTTCTTTGAATTCAGTATCAGTTTTAATATATTTTTTTTGGAGAGTGTGATTGCAGGCTGTGGGATATGAGCTTAATTCCGGGATGTTTGAGTTATAAGCCGTCGCTTCCAGCATGGATGAAAGAGCTAAGGACATAGTAGAGCATGCCTGATTCTGCAGCCTTTCCTTTGTTAAACTGAATTTATCATTTATCTGCCAATCCGGTTCATCTTTAGAATCCGCTTTCAGCTGGGAAAGCTTTTTCCCTGCTTCTTTTGATTTCCCAAGGGTATATACCTGAAAGCCCTGGAGCATATCCTTTGTCTTTGATTCATCCACTGTTCCATCGGGTTTTTTTACACAGGTGACAGTATAGAGGATATCATTCATTGCTTTTCCGACAGCAGGTGAATCCCCGGACGTGGCCACTGACAAATAGGAATTAACATATTCAAGGCTGGCATTTAGTCCCTTGTTTTTTACGTTTTTTACCCAATAGGAGATATATTTGTCGTATTCCTTTTTATTTTTTTCATTAAAACCGGAGATATCAGAATAATCAGAGAGATCGTCGGGGGCTTTCGATACAGTTTCGATATTTTTAACATAAAGGTCTCTTCTTTTTTCCGCTTCGGCTGAATCATCTACTGTATTTACTATAGGGGAATTGAAGGAATTGTTTACAGTATGCTCATAGTTGTCAAGAAAATCAATGATCTTATCGTCAGCCATTATACCGGCTAAGCCGGTCTTTTCTGTATTGGGGAAATTACGAAGCTCCTCCTGAAGCTTATGGTAAGCATCTACAAATTTCAGATGCGTGCGGCCCCTGGAACAATATTCGTCATAGTCGTCTGTATTATTAGGATTGTTTTGGAAAGAATCTACCGCACCCTCGAGATATTCCTGTATATCTGCGTACAGGTCAAAAATATTCTTCAGCTTCTCATTCTGTGAAATGCTGAGGAAATAGTCTTCATGGCTTTCAATACTACTCTTTAGATTTCTTATATAGTCTCTTAAAGCTACTATTCTGTCATATCTTGGCATAAATCATTCCTTCCTGATGTCAATACAGTGCATTTGGACAATTCGATCTGTTCTCCTGTTCATATATACAAATGAGTCTGCAAAATGAGCCCGGAGAGTTGCAAAAGGCTTTTTATTACTTTTTTGCGGATTTGAATTGCGTGACCCTGCAGAGATAACTACAATGAAAAAGAAGGTATATTGAAAGATATGGTTTTTACTGCCAGGAGCGGGGCTTTCTCCGTATAAAACTATAGATGGATTTTGGGCTGAAAAACAGGAGGGTATTTCAGGCTTTGTCTATGATAAACAAAAAAGCCGGAAGAACTATTACGTATTCACCGGGAACGGGACGGATACCCTGATATTGGAGAAAAAAACCGGCAATCATACGGAAACGATCAGTGTAGAGCCTCCTTTGTATTATAAGAGCAGGAAATCCCGTATGGTGCTTTATGCTTTTCTTTCAGGCAGCAGAGCAGAGATATCAGGGAAGGACTACTCGAAAACAATAACTTCAGATTCCGTCACGATCACCGGCAGGAATAAAAATCTCACCGGTACTGCGGGAGGGCAGTAAAACGACAGGTGATCCGATAGAGGGCAGTAAAACGACAGGTGATCCGATTGACATATTAAACACCCTATACTAATATACAAGGCTAAAGACTTACGAGGTGTGATATGAAGAAAGGAAGATTCGGTGCGCATGGCGGCCAGTTCATCCCGGAGACTCTTATGAATGCTGTGGAAGAGCTGGAAAAAGCTTATGAGCATTATAAAGATGATCCCGGCTTCAATTCGGAGCTTACGGAATTATTTAATGAGTACGCGGGACGGCCGTCAAGGCTCTATTTTGCGGAAAAGATGACTAAGGATCTTGGAGGGGCGAAGATCTATCTTAAGAGAGAGGATCTTAACCATACGGGCTCCCATAAGATCAATAATGTCCTCGGGCAGGCGCTTCTTGCCAAAAAAATCGGGAAAAAACGTCTCATTGCGGAAACCGGAGCCGGACAGCACGGGGTCGCGACCGCAACGGCTGCCGCATTAATGGGAATGGAATGCGTGGTCTTTATGGGAGAAGAGGATACGGTTCGTCAGGCTCTCAATGTTTACAGGATGAGGCTTCTCGGAGCAACCGTGATCCCCGTAAAAAGCGGTACGGGAACATTGAAGGATGCGGTATCGGAGGCCATGAGGGAGTGGACATCTAGGATAGAGGATACTCATTACTGTCTGGGATCCGTAATGGGACCGCACCCCTTCCCGACGATCGTAAGGGACTTCCAGGCCGTGATCTCAAGGGAGATAAAATCCCAGCTTATGGAAAAGGAAGGTAAGCTTCCCGATGCGGTTATTGCCTGCGTGGGAGGCGGTTCCAATGCCATGGGTTCCTTTTACCACTTTATTGATGAAAAAAATGTAGCCCTTATAGGCTGTGAGGCAGCGGGGCGGGGGATCGAAACCTTTGAGACCGCAGCCACAATAAATACCGGAAGAGCCGGGATATTCCACGGGATGAAGTCATATTTCTGCCAGGATGAATACGGACAGATAGCTCCCGTGTATTCGATCTCCGCAGGACTTGACTATCCCGGTATCGGACCGGAGCATGCATATCTCCATGATACGGGAAGGGCAAAGTACGTACCGGTCACAGACGAGGAAGCGGTTCTGGCCTTTGAATACCTTTCGAGGACAGAGGGGATCATTCCGGCAATCGAGTCGGCACATGCCCTTTCATACGCAATGAAGATCGCTCCTGACATGAAAAAGGAGGAGATAATAGTAGTGACCATCTCCGGCCGTGGTGATAAGGACTGTGCAGCCATTGCACGTTACAGAGGGGAGGATATACATGAGTAAGATAGGAGAGGCCTTCAGAAAGGGAAAGGCTTTTATCCCTTTTCTTACCTGCGGTGATCCGGATATAGAAACGACAAAGAGGGCGGTAAGGGAGATGGTAAAAAACGGTGCCGACCTTATTGAACTCGGGATCCCTTTTTCCGATCCGATGGCGGAGGGTCCTGTCATCCAGGGTGCCAATGCAAGAGCACTTTCAAACGGAATTACGACAGACATAATATTTGATATGGTGAGTGAACTTAGGAAGGAGATCAGTATCCCCTTTGTTTTCATGACTTATGCAAATGTGGTTTTCTCATACGGTTCAGAGAGATTCATCCGTAGGTGCAGTGAGGTGGGGATAGACGGTATGATACTTCCGGATGTGCCCTACGAGGAAAGGGATGAGTTCGCCGGGATCTGTGAAAAATACGATGTTGATCTGATTTCAATGGTTGCTCCGACCTCCGAAAACAGGATAGCTATGATAGCAAAAGAGGCGAAGGGCTTTTTGTATGTTGTTTCAAGCCTCGGAGTAACCGGGACAAGAAGCGAGATCACTACGGACCTCGCTTCCATCGTGTCCGTTGTCCGTGAAAATACGGATACCCCCTGCGCCATAGGCTTCGGGATATCAACGCCTGAGCAGGCGAAGAAAATGTCGGCCATTTCCGACGGCGCCATAGTGGGCTCCGCCATAGTCAGGCTTTTGGAGCAGTACAAAACCGAGGCCCCGGAGCATATCGGAGAATATGTAAGGGAGATGAAGGAGGCGGTTATGAGCGCGTCCTAAAGTCAACGGGAAAGTCAACGGGGACGGTCCCAATGGCGTTAAGTTAGTAAAATTCTATTACTACACACAGTGTCATTCTGAGCGCCACATTATGTCATTCTGAGCGTCACATTATGTCATTCTGAGCGAAGCGAAGAATCTTCTGCTACCGGAGGGAAGATCCTTACTGTTGCTTCGCAACCCCTCGCCGGGGTGGCATCCCACATCTTCGATGTGGGATA
>CAMVGV010000068.1 GCA_947167135.1 uncultured Lachnospiraceae bacterium | reverse complement strand
AATTAGTGTCATTCTGAGCGAAGCGAAGAATCTTCGATAATAAGATTATTAAGAAACCGCCCGGGGTTTCTCCCGATGTACCAAGAGATTACAGAGTTTCGAAGGAAGCCGGAGGAGGTGATCGGTATGTTTTCGGAAGCATTGAGGATAATGGATAGAAATACCACGAAATATATGATAGATGAGCTTCACGACCAGCTGAATGCTGCTCTTCAGAAAGAGACAGAGCTGAGTCAGGCGCTTTCAGATAAGAAGCAAACCATTGATGATCAGAGCCGAACCATCGATGATCAAAGCCAGACCATTTCGGAATTGCAGCAGAATAATGCTGAACTGAATCAGATAATCGCAGAATTAATGGAGCGGATTAGAGAGCTTGAGAAAAAAGACTCTCCCTTGAAATAATGAGGTCGAGGATTACGAGCTCCTCCTGGAGCTTGCAATGTTAAGGGATGCAAACAACGAGAAAGTCAGGAGAGCCGCCATGGAAAAAGAAGCATTAAAAAGTATGTATGATGATGCCGAAAGATTTTCATTAAGTATAAAAGAGCAGATCCGGCTCATTGAGGAAGAGCTGTCCCATTACGATCTTGAGTACACTATGAGAAAACGTGAGGAGCAGGGTTTAGAGCGGATGAATGATCTGAATTCCTGGCTGTTTGCCAATGGCCGTGATGAAGATGTAAAGAAGGCTACATCAGATCCTGAATACAGGAAAAAGCTCTTTGAGGAATATGATAAATGCGTGAGCGTGACGGAATGACAGACCGGTTTATATGGCTTGATTCTTCTGATGTGCAGAGAGAGTACAGAATCAGAACCGGACCATTGATGATCAGAACCGTACCAATGCCGTTAAAATTAGTGTCATTCTGAGCGAAGCGAAGAATCTTCGATAATAAGATTATTAAGAAGCCTCCCGGGGTTCCTCCAGATGTACAAAGAGATAACAGAATTTCGAAGGAAGCCGGAACGAAAAGGGGACTATGACACCCGCCCCTCAAATCAAACCCTCAAGTTTGCCCCTCACGAGGGCAGACCCTCAACAACCTTAAATACCCGAGGATAGACTGTTACGATCCTGAGTACACTATGAGAAGGCCATATCAGATCCCGGAGATAAGAAGAAACCGGCTGCCCTGAGGGGCAGCCGACATCTTTTTGCCTTTTAGCTACAGCGTGCGCTGCAGAGCTTTTGGTCTGTTATGAAATTACTTGCTGAATACGAAGCCGATGTCGTTTGCAGCGTAGATTCCACAACGGAACTTCTTGCTCTTCGCAACGGGAGACTTACGGAATGCCCACTTGTAACCGAATACGCTCAGATCGCTGCTCCATTTACTCTCCGGTGCAGTATTTGCATATACATAGTTTCCGCCCTCAGGGAAGTCAATGTAAACTACCTTCTCTCCTGCAAGAGAACCTTCCTTCAGTTCATAATCCTTCTTTGCCTTAAGGGTGATAGTTGCTTCTTTTCCTGGTTTACCCTTCTTACTTGTCGGAACTGTAATAGCAATATTTGCCTTCTTTTCGGTGAATTTTGAAACTGTAAGACCTCCAACAGTAAACGTATCCTTATCTTGCGATGTTAATTTCTCTTCTGAGGATAGTTTTGTTGCAATATTCTTCTGGATGGTCTCTGCATCATTTGCAGAAGCAGGAATGAAAGTTCCATCGGAATTCATATGATTTGACAAGTTTTCGAAGTACACAGCCCTATATGCCTCAGCTATAGTATCAACATATTTATCATCAATAGAATAAGCAAGACTATAACGATCTACTTCAATACCCTTCTGCTTGATTCCGAAGAAATACTTCTTATCCTTTAATGCAGTCTTCAGATCCTTTGCATAGGTCTTCTTTACAGACTTGTCAAGCTTTACCTTAAGTGTGAAAGAAGGAAGGTCACCGAGGGCTGCGTGCTCTTTATATTTATTATCTTTTCCAAACTTTGTTTGTCCATATGCAACAGAAGCCTTCTTCTGTGCTTTATTGTCAATCTTGGCGTTTGCTACGCTTGCACCGTAAAGCTCGGTTAATGTGCCGTTTTCATACTTAACGAGTGCAACCCTCACATTCAATGCATCTGCAGTTGATTTTGTTGCGTTGTAGCCGTTCTTATTAAAGGCTACCTTTCTTCCGTCCCACTCTCTTACAGGGATTTTATTGTAACCTAAGGGGCTATCACCTTCGCCGACCGCTTCATCATGACCAGCAACATATTCTAGGTCTCCATCACGAAGACTATATCCAACGAAGAGATATGCTCCGTCCGCAACCTTCACTACGTCGTAGTAACGATTAGTATCAGCAGATTTTAATTTGTCAGGAGTCTCTTTATTACCTTTATTATTATTACTTACAGACAGCTTCTCTTTATTGTTGAGATACGTATCCTCTGCTTTATCTCCGTTAAGAACGGTCTCGATAAGAGCAGCGCCACGGTAGTTATTCCAGGAAACGGGATCCTCAACATTGGTAATAGTAACAACGTTGTCTCTTGCGTTCTTCTTTGCACCGTTTGACGCATACTCTACTGTGGTGAGCACCCAGCCATCCGCGTTGTAGGCCATACCGTCTTTATAATAATCAATTTTTCCGTTAGAGCTTGCCGCTACCTCAGCGGTCTCCTCTGTTGCTGCCACCTCTGCAACGTCATCCGCAAAAGCTATGGTATTCATACCTAAAACCATAGATGCGGTGAGAAGCAGAGAAAGTACCTTTTTACTCCTTAATTTCATATCTTCTCTCCTTATAAATATAAGAAATGCTGTTTAGTCACAAGCCATCACGTTGTGCCCCGGATGTCCTGAGACAGTTACCACGCTGAAAATCACTTGAAATTCAGCGATTTATATAATAGTACTCCTTATATGCGATAAAGTTCAAGTGATATTGTACTAAATTTAATACATTTTTGGTTATTTGAACCAAAAAATAAAAAGCAGACCCTTCGGGGGTATAAAAGTAAAAAATGGTAACAGCAACCGGAAGGATGTTATTTCAATCAGAGAGAAGATTCTTCGGGCTACGCCCGCAGAATGACATCCTGGTCACCCGGTCCCACACGAAAAATGCTTGACTTGGACAGTGATTTCATATAGAATGACTGCTCGTGATATATCCCTTGCTCGCGGGAAACGCGGGCCGAAGTCCAAAAGGAGGAAAAAATGAATAAGTACGAAATGGCCGTTGTGATCAACGGCAAACTTGAAGAGGACGCTAAAAATGCGGTACTCGACAAGGTCAAGGCGCTTATCGAGCGTTTTGAAGGCACGATCAAAAACGTGGATGAGTGGGGCAAAAAGAGATACGCCTACGAAATCCAGAAGTCTAAAGAAGGGTATTACAATTTCATCAAATTCGAAGCAGAGCCCACAGCTCCTGCTGAGATAGAGCACAGAATGCGTATTATGGATGGAGTCGTCAGATACCTTATCGTCACGGATGATCTTCCCGAAAATACTCAGATTAAAAAGGAAGAAGCTCCTGCTGAAGAGGCTCCCGCAGAGGATGCAACCCCTGCCGCAGAAGAGCCTGCAAAGGAAGAGGCTTAAGGTTTATACGGCTCTGAGCTTATAAGAAAGTGAGGCAAATATGAATGTAGTAGCATTAGTGGGGCGCCTTACAAGAGATCCTGATATCCGTCAGTCACAGGGAGAGAATCCCACGGTTGTGGCGCGGTATACACTTGCAGTAGACAGAAGATTCAGCAGAAACGGAAACGCTGAGCAGACAGCAGATTTCATCAGTATGGTTTCCTTCGGCAAGACAGCCGAATTCTTAGAGAAGTATGTACACAAGGGAACCAAGATCTGCGTCCGCGGACGTATACAGACCGGAAGCTACACGAATAAGGACGGCCAGAAGGTCTATACCACCGATGTGGTCGGAGAGGATGTGGAGTTTGCCGAGAGCAAAAAGGCATCCGAAGGCTATGACGGAGGTTCGTCATATAACAGTGCACCCCAGGAGTCGGCCGGTTCCGGTAGTGCCGTGGATGACGGTTTTATAAATGTTCCGGACGGGATAAATGAAGAGCTTCCGTTCGTCTGATGAACCGGATTAAGAGTTATTTATAATAGGAGAAATGATTATGCCATTCAATAGAAACAATGATCGTGCAGAACACGGAAGAAGAAGCGGTATCCGCAGAAGAAGAAAGGTTTGTGTTTTCTGTGGAAAGGACAGCGTTATTGATTACAAGGACGCGCTCAAATTAAAGAAGTACATTTCAGAAAGAGGAAAGATACTTCCGAGGCGTGTGACGGGCACCTGCGCAAAGCACCAGAGAGCCATCACGGTAGCCGTAAAGAGGGCAAGACACATCGCTCTTCTCCCCTATGTAGTAGAATAAGTTTTTTGAAAACGGGACAGGGATCCGGAAACGGGTTCCTGTCTTTTTTCGTATAATGCTGAAGCCGCAGATGATCCCGCCGCCGCTGTCCGGGATGACAAAAGCAGTCATTACCGTTATAATCAGACTTGATGGAAAAAAATAATCTTCTTATAAAGAAAGCACATATTTTATCCCCCGGCGATGGGCTTGATCTCATAGGGGACATCCTTATAAGGGATGGCCGTATTGAAAAGATAGCTGAAGATATCCCTGACACCGGAGGGGCTGCTGCTCCCGGGATTATAGAGGCATCGGGGTATTACGCTGCACCGGGCTTTGTCGACGTGCACTGCCACTTCCGTGATCCCGGACAGACCGAAAAGGAGGATATCCATTCCGGAGCCGCTGCCGCAGCTGCCGGCGGTTATACTACAGTGGTCTGTATGGCAAATACCGTTCCGGCTATAGACAGTCCGGAGCTTTTAAGGAATAATCTGGAAAAGGCAGCTTCCGAGGCGGTACACGTACTTCAGTGCGCTGCGGTCACAGTGCAGAGGAAGGGTCTTGCCCTTAATGATCTCTCCGCCCTTTGGGAGGCCGGTGCTGCCGGCTTCACGGACGACGGCTCGCCTATTATGAGTGAAGAGCTTGTACGGGAGGCTATGGTAAAGGCTTCTGAAAAAGGTGCCGTATTAAGCTTCCATGAGGAGGATCCCTCGTTTATCGGTACGGCGGGGATCAATGACGGCGCTGTTTCAAGGCTGCTCGGACTTAATGGGGCAAAAAGAGAGGCCGAAATAAGTATGATCGAAAGGGATCTGTCCCTCGCCCTTGAAACCGGATGTAGGATAGATCTGCAGCATGTCAGCGCAAAGGAAAGTGTTGAACTTATCAGAAACGCAAAGAAAAAGGACGACCGGGATCTGATCCATGCAGAGGTTACACCGAATCATTTTTCCCTTACCGAGGACGCGGTAAAGGAATTCGGAGCGCTTGCAAAGATAAATCCGCCACTCCGCACGGAAGCAGACCGCCTGGCTCTTATCGAGGGCTTAAGAGACGGTACCCTTGACCTTATTGCCACTGACCATGCGCCGCATACAAAGGCAGATAAGAGTAGGGAATTAAAAAGCTGTATGAGCGGGATCATCGGACTTGAAACCGCTTTTTCCCTGGGACTAAAGAACCTTGTCCTGCCGGGATACATAGACCTGGAAAAGCTTATTATGCTTATGAGCGTAAATCCTGCCGCCGTTTACAGTCTGGACGCAGGTCATCTGAAAGAGGGCGCCCCTGCGGACATAGTGATCTTCAGTACGGAGGAGAGCACTGCTTATGAAAGCTTCAGAAGCAGATCCGACAATTCCCCCTTTAAGGGGAGAACCCTTCCCGGAAGGATAATACACACCATAGCAGGTGGAAGAAAGGCATACTGATGATAAGAATTCTGCTCTGTATCACCTTTGTGGTGCTGTTTTTGATACTTGCGATCCCTGTGGGCTTTGTCTTTTTCCTTATCGGTCTTTTTGACCGGCATGCCAAGGATATGGCATCCATGTATCTTATCAGGTTTGCTTTCACGGTGCTTCTGATCCTGGCGGGAACAAAGCTCACTCTTATCGGAGAGGAAAAGATACCCAGGGATGAGCCCGTCCTTTACGTGGGAAATCACAGAAGCTATTTTGACATAGTGGCAACCGGCTCCAGGGTATTCCGTCCCACGGGCTATATCGCAAAAAAGGAATTAAAGAAGGTGCCGCTCCTTAGCTGGTGGATGGCAAATATCCGCTGCGAATTTCTGGACAGAAAGGATATACGTCAGGGGCTGGAGATCATCATGTCCTGCATAAAAAAGCTAAAGGAGGAGCAGATCTCCTACTTTATATTCCCGGAGGGAACCAGAAACGACGGGGAAGAGGGCTCTCTCCTTTCTTTTCATGAGGGGAGCTTAAAGATCGCGGAAAAAAGCGGCTGTCCCGTTGTTCCCGTTGCCATATCAAATACCCATGAGATACTGGAAGCCCATTTCCCGCGGATCAGACCCTCCCACGTGATCATAGAGTACTGTGATCCGATATTTACAAGGGAGCTTCCAAAGGACGAGAAAAGGGCACTGGCACAAAAGGTGAAGGGTATAATCCAGGAGAAGCTGAAGGAACATAAGGATTTAATCTGAAAGGAAAAGCAATGACTATCGAAGACTATGCAAAACTACGTAACGGCAGTGATATCAGGGGCATTGCCATGGAAAACGAATGGAATGAGGCTGTAAACCTGACTCCCGAGGCCGTGTCACATCTGGCTGCGGCCTTTGCACTCTGGCTCGGGGAGAGGACAGACAGACGACCTTTAAGGATAGCGGTTGGCAGGGACTCCCGGCTCACCGGGCCGGAGCTTCAGAAGTCTGTATTTGACGGCATAGCGTCGGAGGGAGCGCTTCCCTTTGATCTCGGACTTGCCAGTACGCCTGCCTGCTTTATGTCCACGGTACTCGGCGACAGTCCCTTCGACGGAAGCATAATGATAACCGCAAGCCATCTCCCTTATCACAGAAACGGAATGAAATTCTTTTCACCGAAGGGCGGCCTCGAAAAGGAGGATATTGTCTCTCTCACGGAAGCCGCGCCCGGAAGACGGATAGAAAGAACCGGGACAGTACCGGAAAAGTCGGATTTTATGGACTCATACTGCGCGTACCTTAAGGAAAAGATCCGATCAGGCGTAAATGCCGCCGATCACGACCATCCCCTTAATGGTCTCCGCATCATAGTTGACGCGGGGAACGGCGCCGGAGGCTTTTTTGCAGACAAGGTATTAAAGGAGCTTGGCGCGGATACGGAAGGCAGCCGGTATCTTGAGCCTGACGGCAGGTTCCCGAACCATATACCGAATCCCGAGAATAAGGAGGCGGCAGAAGCTATCCGGGAGGCAACCATAGGTGCCGGGGCCGATCTCGGTATAATCTTTGATACCGATGTTGACCGGGCCGGAGCCGTTCTTCCAGACGGGCGAGCACTTACAAGAAATGACCTTATCGCCGTGCTTTCCGCCATTGTCATTAATGAGCATCCCGGAACCACCATCGTCACCGACTCCATTACCAGTGACGGCCTTTCAGCCTTTATCCGCGAAAAGGGCGGTATTCACAGGCGTTTCAAGCGCGGCTACAGGAATGTGATAAACGAGTCGGTCAGACTTAATAATGAAGGAACGGAGAGCCACCTCGCCATAGAGACCAGCGGCCATGGGGCGCTCAAGGAGAATTACTTCCTGGATGACGGAGCTTATCTCATGGTGAAGCTTCTGATCGAGCTTGGGAAGGGTAAAAACATTAACGATATGATAGCCGGACTAAAGGAGCCTCTGGAAAGCACAGAGATCAGATTTCCCGTTACAGCAAAGGATGTTCAGGAGAACGGCGACCGGGTGCTTTCGCTTCTTTCCGAAAGTGCCGGAAGCACTGAGGGGTGGAGCCTCGAAAAGGAAAACTATGAAGGTGTCAGGATAAATACGGACGAAGCCCACGGATCAGGCTGGTTCCTGCTCAGAAAGTCATTACATGAGCCCATTATGCCCCTGAACCTTGAAAGTGAAACTAAAGGCGGTAACAAGGTAATGGCGGCCGCCCTGCTTAATGTGCTGAAGGCTGCCTCCGGTATTGACCTCTCTCCTTTGGAGGATTTTGTTCAAAATTGAGTACAATCCCGGACTATACCGGTTCTCCTCTGTGGAGACAGGGAAAAATGACCGATATCATGTGTGACAGCGGGATTATCCCGTTTTGTCGGTATCTCATTTTTTGATACGGATATCAAAGCACACAGCAACTACAGACAGGGATGTACAGGAGGTCTGCTTTAGATATGGGCGGCTTCCGGAAATGAGAGGATGAAATGAGCGTTACAGGACTTGGAAGTACGGATGTAAACAGGATTTATCAGGATTATCAGGCAACCGCGGTCAATACCAAGGCAAATGCCCCGGAAGAAACAAAGACAGAAGAGGCCGGAGCGGTTTTTGAGAAGTCCGCAGATTCCGGGATAGCAGCCCGGCCTGCCGGAAAGGCGCCCAATACAGAGCTTATAGCTAAGCTCAAGGCTGATCAGGAGGAGCATATGCAGAGCCTCCGGGGCATCGTCGAGAAGATGATGACCGGTCAGGGCAAGGCTTATTCAATGGCTACCGGTGATGATTCCATCTGGAAGTATCTCGCAAGCGGTGAATATTCCGTGGATGAGCTTGCCAGGAAAAAGGCACAGGAGGATATTTCAGAGGACGGATACTGGGGCGTTAAACAGACCTCCGACAGGATACTGGATTTTGCAAAGGCTCTTTCCGGGGATGATCCTACAAAGGCAAAGGAGCTTCTGGACGCTTTTGACAAGGGCTATAAACAGGCTACCGGCGAATGGGGAAAGGATCTTCCCGATATCAGCAAGCAGACCTATGATGCTGTACACAAGAAATTTGACGAGTGGGCAAACTCGGTCAATGATGTTACCAAAACCGAAGCATGATAAATGAAAAAGCAAGGATCATTAAATCCGAAAGACTGGCAGACCAGGTTTTCAGTACCGTTTTTGACAGCCGCATAGCAGAACCGGCGTATCCCGGACAGTTCGTCATGGTGGGTACGAAATCCGATTCCAGACTCCTTAGGAGACCCATAAGCATATGCGAAGCCGACCGTGAGAAAGGTACGATCCGCCTGGTCTACCGTGCTGTGGGTTACGGAACAAAGGAGCTTTCCGAGGCGAAGAGCGGAGACAGCTTTGACATCCTCGGTCCTATCGGCACGGGCTTTCCGCTTGATGCGGCTCAGGATAAGAAGCAAATCATCCTTGCCGGCGGAGGAATCGGCGCTCCACCGCTTCTCCAGCTTGCAAGGGCTCTTCGACGGACCGGAATAGGAAAGGATAGTATCACGGCAGTCCTCGGATACAGGAGCATGAAATCCGGTCTTTTCCTGAATGAGGAGTTTTCTGCGGAGGTTAACGTTATACTGTCAACCGATGACGGCAGCGTCGGAACCCGCGGTACCGTTGTGGATGCTCTTAAGGAAAGGGATCTTAAGCCCGACATCATTTATGCCTGCGGGCCGCTGCCCATGCTCAAGGCAGTAAAGGATTTTGCGGCAGACAGCTTCATTCCGGCCTTTATTTCCCTTGAAGAAAGGATGGCCTGCGGTATGGGCGTCTGCCTTGGCTGTATGGTGAAAACTGCCGGCAGGGACAGTCATTCTCATGTCAATAATGCCCGGATCTGCACCGAAGGACCTGTCTTCAATGCAGAGGAGGTGGTATTATGAATCCCGAAAATATCAATACCACCGTCAATATCGCTGGGGTAAGCTTCAAAAATCCCGTTATGAATGCTTCCGGAACCTTCGGAAGCGGAATGGAATATTATGAATTCGTGGATCTGAACCGTCTCGGCGCCGTGGTTACAAAGGGCGTGGCGCCTGAGCCCTGGGAGGGCAATCCGGTTCCGAGGATCACGGAGACACCCTCCGGAATGCTGAATGCCATCGGGCTCCAGAATCCCGGAATAGACGTTTTTACTGAAAGAGATCTGGGCTTTCTCTCCGAATTCAATACCAATGTGATAGTGAATGTCTGCGGGCATAGTGAGGATGAATACCTGCAGGTCGTGGAAAGGCTTTCGGATGACGACCGTGTGAACATGCTCGAGATCAACGTGTCCTGCCCCAATGTGAAAAAGGGCGGGATAGCCTTCGGTACCGATCCGAAGGAGCTTCAGAAGATCACGGCGGCTGTAAAGCGAAAGAGCCTGAAACCCATAATAATGAAGCTCTCCCCCAATGTGACGAGCATTGCGGATATGGCAAAGGCCGCGGAGGCCGGCGGTGCCGATGCCGTGTCGCTCATCAATACCCTGACAGGTATGAAGATCGATATCTATAAGAGGAGCTTCTCTCTTGCAAACAAGACCGGCGGTCTGTCAGGTCCCGCCATTCGGCCCGTGGCTGTAAGGATGGTATATGAAGCCTCCCACGCCGTAGGGATCCCTGTTATCGGGATGGGCGGCATCACATCGGCCGAAGATGCCATCGAATTTATTATGGCCGGAGCCAGTGCCGTTGCAGTGGGTATGTATAATTTCCACGATCCCTCCGCCATGATTAAAATAATTGACGGGATAGGGGATTTTCTATCGGAAAACCACATCGCTGACATCAATGAGATAATAGGCTGTGTAAAGTGAATCTAGGTTAAAAACACCTAATAAAGATTAAATTGCAAATATTTTCGCTTTATACTAGAATACAGTTTGTAACAAGAGATTTTTTGTAGGAGGAAATGAAAATGACTCATGTAATTGATGATACCTGTGTAAGCTGCGGAGCCTGTGCCGGAACCTGCCCCGTTGGAGCTATCAGTGAAGGCGATGGCAAGTATGTTGTTGATGCAGGAACCTGCATTGACTGTGGTGCTTGCGAAGGTGCCTGCCCTACAGGAGCCATCAAGGCTGAATAATTTGTTTTTTGGCTATACTTTGATGCGCTGAGCGCGATCAGCAGCCCGACAAAAACCAATGCATTGTGATTTTCAAAGAAGAAAGGCAGCTCCGAAAGGGGCTGCTTTTTTCGTGGGATCATTTGCAGATATTCTTTCAGAATATCCTTGTCCTTACAAATCCGGATGAAATCCTTTTTCTTTCCATAAAGGTCTGCACCAATAGCGATAAGAAAAGAACCTTGTCATCCTGAGCGCCCCACTTCTGTCATCCTGAGCGCCCCGTTTCTGTCATCCTGAACGTCCCACTTCTGTCATCCTGAGCGAAGCGAAGGATCTTTTCTTCCGGGGAGAAAGATTCTTCGGGCTTTGCCCTCAGAATGACACTGACTTAACGCCATTGGGTCTGCTATCTGCTCCTTGACCATTCTATGGTTTTAGGTATGAATACCATAGCTTTTGCGGATGACGTTGCAGAGGTGGCAGCAACAGAGGAGACCGCTGAGGTAGCGGCAAGCTCTAACGGAAAAATTGATCATTATGGTGATTATGATGGTATGGCCTACAACGCGGATAACTGGGTGCTCACCACAGTAGAGTATGCGTCAAACGGCGCAAAGAAGAACGCACAAGACAACGTTGTTACTATAACCAATGTTTCGGATCCTATATCCTGGAACAACTTACGCGGTACAGATCTTATCGAGACCGTTCTTTATGGAGATAAGGCTGAGGATACGTATCTCAACAACAAAGAGAAGCTGACTGTAAGTAACGCAAATTATAAAAGTGATTCTCAGTGGAATGTTCCCGGATTAAAAGATGCTGATGATGTAGATAGATACTATGACGTAGTAAAGGTTGCAGACGGGGCATATCTCTTCGTTGGCTATGATCTTAGTGATGGAGGAAAACTATTAGTTGCAGGTCATGATGATGTGATAAGCGATCCGATTGATGATTATGTTAACACAATTCCTGTAAGACAATGGGATGGAAGAAAGATAGCCTTTAATAAGAGCGGCGATAACAATGCAACAAAATCAAATATTGATGCTTTGAATGTGAAAGTTGCACTTGTAAAGTATGAGAATGGCACACTTACCGAGCTTAACGGCGCAAGTGTAGCAAATGTCAAGATTGACAAAAAGGCAATAAAGAAGGCTTCTGTTGCATATGGTTCGACAAAGGTTCTGAAGACTGGTAAGTACCTTAATAAAACTACTAATAAGAAGGAAGATTGGAAAAATTACCTCGACGAATATGCAGCCCTCGGAGACATCCCTTCCTTCACGCTTAATGTTAAGCTTGACAAGTCTGTAAAGAAGACCTATGCGAAGGACGTGAAGACCGCATTAAAGGACAAGAAGTATTTCTTCGGAATCCAGCAGAGAGGTATCAAGGTAACTGATCCCACCAATGGCAAGAAGTATAAGAATGAGTATTTTGGGGAGAACCAGAGCAAACACTGGAATGCGAAGTGGGAGAAAGAAAACGATACTTGGAAGAATGTAGTGACTGTCATTCCCGCTTCCGCAAATGATGCAGAGACCATCCAGAAGGCTATTGCAGGTCAGTATGGATCATCCGAGGAAGCTTTGGATACAGTTGAAAAGGATAAGTTTAAGGTTGGAGACCTTACAGTTTCAAAGTTCACTGAAAAGAAGGCAAATGTAGTTCTTACAGTTTCGACAAGGAAGAAGGGTAAAGCAGGAAAAAATGCAACCATCACTCTTAAGGCAAAGAAGGATTATGAGCTGAAGGAAGGCACCCTTGCAGGAGAGAAGGTAGTCTACATTGACTTCCCTGATGGAGGAAACTATGTATATGCGAATACCGCACCCAATGATTATGATGATGATGATGATGAAAGGGATCTCAGCGTATTTGGATACAAGTGGGCATTCCGTAAGTCTCCTGATAAGAAGAGCAAGATGTTCCGTCGCGGAATCTACGCTGCAAACGACCTCGGCTTCGTATTCAGCAAGTAATTTCATAACAAACCAAAAGCTCTACAGCGCACGCTGTAGCTAAAAGGTAAAAAGAAACCGGCTGCCCCTCGGGCAGCCGGTTTTTTCTTGTATCCGGGATCTGATATGGCCTTCTCATAGTGTACTCAGGATCGTAACGGTCTATCCTCGGGTATTTAAGGTTGTTGAGGGTCTGTCCTCGTGAGGGGCAAACTTGAAGGTTTGATTTGAGGGGCGGGTGTCATAGTCCCCTTTTCGTTCCGGCTTCCTTCGA
>CAMVGV010000067.1 GCA_947167135.1 uncultured Lachnospiraceae bacterium | reverse complement strand
GAATACAAAGTGTGGCTATAGCGGAGAAGAAAAAGAGGGATGCGTAATGACTAGATTAAGGGAAAGGCCTTGACAGGTACTTGCAGGAAATGATATATTTGCTTTCGTGTGTGACCCTTGCTGGGTTTTCGGGTACTCCTGACCCGGACTCGGTTACGGGAAGACAGTATAATATTAAACAGGCATCATAATTATGCCGGAAGGAGAAAAAATGATCACAAAGGAAAAGAAAGCCGAGCTTGTGGAGAAGTACGGTAAACAGGCAGGCGACACCGGTTCGCCGGAAGTGCAGGTAGCAATCCTCACCGAGAGGATAAGGGAGCTTACAGAGCACCTGAAGATCAACAGCCACGACCACCATTCAAGGAGAGGTCTTTTGAAGATGGTTGGTAAGAGAAGAGGTCTTTTGAGCTATCTCAAGCGTAAGGATATCGAACGTTACAGAGCCATAGTTGAGAAGCTGGGACTCAGAAAATAACCGGATGCCCCGGGACTGCCGGAATGTTCACAAATCAGCGGTCCCGGGCATCTTGCTATGTGAAAACCGCGGAATGAGAAGAAAAATACAGACTAAATTCAGGTGATTTCGTATCCGCGTGCAGAATAAAAGTAAGCAGAGAAGAAGAAAGGAAAGTAAAATGTCAGATTACAAAACGTATTCAATTGAGATCGGCGACAAGACCCTTAGCATCGATATAGGAAGGGTGGGAGCACAGGCCAACGGCTGTGCGCTTATGCATTACGGAGATACCACGGTACTCTGTACCGCTACTGCTTCCAAGGCACCGAGGGACGGGATAGATTTCTTCCCGCTGTCTGTGGAGTATGAGGAGAAGTTTTATGCCGTGGGCCGTATGCCCGGCGGTTTTAATAAGAGGGAAGGCAAGGCTTCGGAAAATGCAGTGCTTACCAGCCGCGTTATTGACAGACCCATGCGCCCCCTGTTTCCGAAGGACTACCGTAATGATGTAACCCTTGATGCTCTGGTAATGAGTGTTGACAAGGAGTGCCGCCCCGAGATCACGGCTATGCTCGGCTGTGCTCTTGCGACCACCATATCGGATATCCCCTTCGACGGCCCCTGTGCCATGACACAGATGGGTCTTATAGACGGACGCTTCATCGTGAATCCTTCCCAGAAGGAATGGGATACCGGGGATCTTCGTCTGACCGTAGCATCCGTGGGACAGAAGGTTATCATGATCGAGGCCGGTGCAAATGAGATCAGCGACGAAAAAATGCTGGAAGCGATCTACCTCTGCCATGATGAAAATTTAAGGATAATCGAGTTCTTTAAGAAGATACAGTCAGAGGTTGGAAAGCAGAAGTCAGAATACATTTCACAGGCTATTCCCGAGGAATTATTTGAAAAGATAAAGGAGATAGCTCCTCCCGAGGAAATGGAGAAGGCTACCTTTAATGACGATAAGCAGGCCCGTGAAGCCGCGGTTTCTGCCCTCCAGGAGCGCGTTGAGGAAGCACTTAAGGATAATGAGGAGTGGGCTCCCCTTATCGGAGAGGCAGTTTACCAGTATCAGAAGAAGACTGTCAGGAAGATGATATTAAAGGATCATAAGAGACCTGACGGCAGGGACATTAAGGAAATACGTCCCCTTGCTGCCGAGATCGATCTTATTCCGAGGGTTCACGGCTCCGCAATGTTTACAAGGGGTCAGACCCAGATCTGTGATATCGTTACCCTCGCACCTCTTTCAGAGAAGCAGAGGGTTGATGGCTTGGACAGTAATATTACCGAGAAGAGATATATACACCAGTACAACTTCCCTTCATACTCCGTAGGTGAGACCAAGGTTAGCCGCGGACCCGGAAGAAGAGAGATTGGACATGGGGCTCTTGCAGAGAGAGCATTGATACCTGTTCTTCCTTCACCGGAGGAATTCCCATATGCGATCCGTGCGGTGTCCGAGACCTTTGAGTCAAACGGCTCCACATCACAGGCCAGCATCTGTGCCTCCTGTATGGCGCTTATGGCTGCAGGTGTGCCTATAAAGAAGCAGGTTGCAGGAATAAGCTGCGGACTTGTCACAAATCCGGATAATGATGATGATTACATCGTTCTCACCGATATTCAGGGACTTGAGGACTTCTTCGGTGATATGGACTTTAAGGTTGCGGGAACGCACGACGGTATCACAGCAATACAGATGGATATAAAGATTCATGGCCTTACCCGTCCTATCGTTGAGCAGGCCATCCGCCAGTGCCACGAGGCGAGGGAATATATCATGAATGAGATCATGACTCCCGCTATTGCCGAGCCCAGAGACCATGTGGGCAAGTATGCTCCGAAGATCATTCTTACAAAGATCGATCCCGAGTGCATCGGAGACGTTGTGGGACAGAGAGGAAAGACCATCAATGAGATCATCAAGCGCTGCGGCGTGCAGGTTGATATCGATGATGACGGCTCCGTTTCCATCTGCGGTGAGGATGAAGCGGGAATGCAGAAGGCGCTCAATTATGTGAATACCATCGTGACCGACTTCAAGGAGGGCGAGGTATACGAGGGAGACGTTGTTTCCATCAAGGATTTCGGTGCTTTCATCGAATTTGCTCCCGGTAAGGAGGGTATGGTTCATATAAGCCGTATTGCCCACCGCCGGATTGCACACGTAGAGGATGTTCTGACTCTCGGAGACCATGTGAAGGTTAAGTGCATGGGCAAGGATAAGATGGGAAGGATAAGCTTCTCAATAAAGGATGTATAAGCTTGCCTTTTTCCATTCACTGTGGTAAAGTAGTGGACGGTTAATAAATTAATAAACGGAAATTCTTCGGGGCGGGGCGAAATTCCCTGACCGGCGGTATAGCCCGCGAGCGCGGCAGGTATGTGTGATAATTACCTGCGTCAGTGCATGATCCGGTGTGATTCCGGAGCCGACAGTACAGTCTGGATGAGAGAAGAAGATGATAATGTCTTTTTGCCCTGAAAGTTTATGCTTTCAGGGCTTTTTCGTATCTGTCTGAGAACTTTTCGGATTCATAAAAGATACGCGCTTTTCGGGAATTTCCACTGTGTTCGGGCCGTTGATATGACGGCTGTAGTAAGGAGGAGAACATAATGAGCAGCTTAAATGAAGCACTGGACAACAGAAATGTGGTTTACGGATCAAGGGTAAGGAAGCTTTGCGGCACGGCAATGCTTGGCGCCGTGGCGTATGTGCTGATGTTTCTGGAATTTCCCGTTCCGCTTATTCCGGGATTTATAAAGATGGATTTTTCGGAGCTTCCGGCACTTATCGCATCCTTTGCCTACGGTCCCTTATCCGGTGTGGCGGTTTGCCTTATAAAGAACTTGATCCATCTCTTTAATACCCAGTCGGGCGGAGTCGGAGAGCTTTCCAATTTTATCCTGGGAGCTGTGTATGTATTAATTGCCGGTCTGATATACAAAAAACTCCACAATAAAAAGGGTGCTCTTATCGGTGCCCTCGTGGGAGCTGTGGTAATGGCGCTTATAAGCGTTCCCAGCAATTACTTTATAGTTTATCCTGTTTATACCGCATTTATGCCTATGGAAGCCATAATCGGAGCGTATAAAGCCATAAATCCCAATGTTAATACCCTTCTCGACTGCCTTATAATGTTTAATCTGCCCTTTACCTTCATTAAGGGTGTATGCTCTCTTATAATTACCGTTCTGGTTTATAAACCGCTTTCACCCATCTTACATGGGTACAGATAAGGTAAAGAGATAAAAAACCATAGATTATTGATTTTCATCAGAAAATCAATAATCTATGACTTCCTGCGGACGAAATCGGTAATTGTCCGCAGGAATCCGGCTTCGCCGGACACGCCGACCGGCAAGCCGCTCGGCTGGTCAATTACGATTCTTGTTTTTCCGATGAAAAACAAGAATCTATGACTTCCTGCGGACGAAATCGGTAATTGTCCGCAGGAATCCGGCTTCGCCGGACACGCCGACCGGCAAGCCGCTCGGCTGGTCAGGTACGATTATTGATTTTCTGATGAAAATCAATAATCTATAATTAATGCATTCCTTGAAACCGGAAAGATCCTTCGTTCCGCTCATGTATTCTTGAGCACGTCGCTCATGTATTCTTGAGCACTTCGCGCATGTCATCCTGAGCGCCAGCGAAGGATCTTTCTCTTTGTATACAACTTTATGATTTTACAAACCCCCCTGAATTTTATATAATTATATCAAGTATGCCTAGCTATATGTCCTACAGTCCCGAAGAAACCTTTTCCCTTGGGGAAAGGATGGGAAAGAGTATAGAGAAGGGAAGCATAATTGCCCTTAGCGGCGATCTCGGTACCGGAAAGACCGTATTTACCAAGGGGCTTGCCGCCGGACTCGGTATAAAAAGGGAGATAACATCCCCCACCTTCAATATTTTGAAGATATACCGGGAAGGAAGGCTGCCGCTTTACCATTTCGATGTGTACAGGATAGGTGATATTTCGGAAATGGATGAGATAGGTTTCGAGGACTGCTTCTATGGTGAGGGTGTCAGCCTTGTGGAGTGGGCAGAGCTTATTGACGCTCTTTTGCCGGAGTCCTGCATACGTGTAAAGATAAAAAAGGATCCCGGTAAGGGATTTGATTACAGAGAGATAGAGATTAATGACTGTTCTTTCCATTGATTCATCGGCACTTCCCGTATCCTGTGCCGTGATCTCAGATGGCAGAATGACAGCCGAGTTTACGGTAAGCATAAAGCTTACCCACTCGGAAACACTTTTGCCTCTGGTTGACGATATGCTGAAAAAATGCGGTCTCAGTCTGAAGGATGTTGATGCCCTGGCGGTTTCAAAGGGGCCGGGATCCTTCACGGGGCTCCGTATCGGCTGTGCAACGGTAAAGGGGCTCGCGATGGCACTTGAGCTGCCGGTGATACCCGTGCCTACGCTTGAAGCACTGGCCTATGATATATATTGTACCGATGCGCTGATCGTTCCTATGATGGATGCAAGACGAAAGAACGTCTATGCCGCCATATATGAGTATAAGGATGACGGTCTTTATGAGCTTATGCCCCAGAGCGCGGTTTCCCTTGACTTCCTTCTGAAAAAGGTAGATTCCTACGGCAGGAAGGCAGTTTTTACGGGAGACGGTATTTACCCCTTTGAAGAGGATCTTAGAGCTGCTTTAAGTATTCCGTTCTCTGTCGCGCCGCCGCATTTATCCATGCAAAGAGCGGGAGCGGTGGGAGCCCTGGCTCTTAAGTTGTATGAAAAGGGGCTTTATACCGATGCAGAGAACTTCAGGCCGGATTATATCAAGCCTTCACAGGCTGAAAGGGAGAAGGCTTTAGCCGAGAAAAACGGGACCTTAAGAGAGCTTTCCGCCGGAGGACATTCGCTTTACGTATGACACTCAATATCAGAAGATTAAAAAAAGAAGATGCTGAGGAGCTTTCCGCGGTAGAAAAGGAGATTTTCGGCAGAAATGCCTGGACGGAAAATGATTTTATAGAAACAACTGCCATAGAGTACGCTTATTACCTTGTAGCAGAGGATGAGAAAAAAAGGATAATAGGAGCCTGCGGATACAGGGATCTCTGCGGGGAAGCGGATATTACCAATGTATGCATTATTCCCGAAATGCGCCGGAAAGGCATAGCGGAAACAATGCTGAAAAGACTGATGGAGCATGGCCTGGAGCAGGGGGTAAGGGATTTCACTCTGGAGGTCAGGTCGAAAAATACCCCTGCTATCAGACTGTATGAGAAGCTCGGGTTTATTTCGGAGGGCGTAAGACCTTCATTTTACGAGGATCCGAAGGATGACGCCCTTATCATGTGGAAGAGAAATATAAAGGAAAACAATGCTTGATGTGTGTCTTCTGGGTTCGGGGGGAATGATGCCGCTTCCGAAGCGCCATCTCTCGGCCCTGATGATCAGATATAACGGAAACAGCATACTGACAGACTGCGGGGAAGGAACCCAGGTAGCACTGAAAAGAACAGGCTGGAGTCCAAAGGGCGTCGGGCTTATGCTTTTTACCCATTTTCATGCGGATCATATAAGCGGACTTCCCGGCTTTCTTCTCACCATGGGGAATGCCGAAAGGACGGAGCCTCTGCTGATCGCAGGTCCGAAAGGACTTACAAAGGTTGTGAGTGCTCTTCTTATTGTTGCGCCTGAGCTTCCGTTTGAGATAAAGCTTATGGAGTTTCAGGACAATTCTGCCTTTACCTATGAGGGTGTGAGGGTTAAGGCCTTCAAGGTAAGGCATAATATAAGCTGCTACGGTTATTCCTTTGAGATTGACAGAAAGGGTAAGTTTAATCCTGTGAGGGCAAAGGAGCTTGATATCCCGGTTAAGTACTGGAAGGTACTGCAGAATGGCGAGGATGTGAGACTTCCTGACGGAAGATCCTTTTCGCCCGGAATGGTCATGGGAGAAGCGCGAAAGGGACTAAAGGTCACCTATGCCACCGATACCAGACCATGTGAGAATATAGTGAAATATGCCGCAGGTTCGGATCTTTTCATATGTGAAGGAATGTACGGCGAAGATGAAAAAAAAGAGAAGGCGAAGGAGCATAAGCATATGACCTTTTCCGAGGCAGCATCCCTTGCACGTGATGCCGGCGTGGATAAGCTCTGGCTTACGCATTATTCGCCGTCCCTTATCAACCCGAAGGAATTCATCGGAAATGCGAGGAAGATCTTCCCGGAAAGCTATGCGGGCAGAGACGTAATGATGACGGAGCTAAAGTTTAACAGTGATGAAGAATAGTGCCAGAAGAAGGTTCATTTTAATAATGTTTGCCGTTCTCGTGGTCTTTCTGGCGGTATTTTATTTTGTTGCAAACGGGAAAAGGGATGAAAGCATGACGAAGCTTTCCGCTACGGAGGCAACCATACAGCGTGATCTCTCAATTAATTATCCCCAGACCCCGAAGGCTGTTGTAAGGTATTATGCGGAGCTCAGTCAGTGTATGTATGATCCGGCGAATTCAGATGAGCAGATAGCGGAGATAGCGAAGCAGTCCAGGGCTCTCTTTGATGATGAGCTCAAGGCTCAGCAGACAGACGAGCAGTATCTCGCGAGCCTGAAATCCACCGTGGCAGGCTTTATAAAAGATAACAGAAAGATAGTCAGCTTCACCGTTTCCCCTTCGTCGGAGGTTATCTATTCAAAGCTTGATATTGGAGAGGTGGCTTCTCTTTACTGTACCTATACAATGCAGAAGGGTTCCGTTTCATATAGTGATCCCGAGCATTTCCTCCTTAGGCGTGACGGGGACGGGAGATGGAAGATACTGGGATGGCAGAGTACCTCGGTGGAACAGCAGCAGCCGTCGCCACCGCCGCAGCAGCAGACCGCTTCTCCCGGGAAGGAAGCGTCGGATGTGCCTGCCGTGAACAAGGCAGATGATGCAGCTGCAGGAGAGGAATCAGCCGAAGGTGCGTCTGCACCTGCCGGAGAGGCCGAAGGAGCAGAGACTCCGGAGGTCGTGATAGAGAAGCCGACTGTGGAAATACCAACAGTTGAGATAAAGGTTCCGGGTGTGGATCAATGAAGGATGTACTTATACTTGGTATAGAGAGCTCCTGCGATGAAACTGCGGCAGCTGTGGTAAAAAACGGCAGAGAGGTTCTGTCAAATGTCATCTCATCCCAGATTGATATTCATACCCTTTATGGCGGGGTTGTCCCCGAGATCGCATCCAGAAAGCATATCGAAAGGATAAACCAGGTGGTGTCCGGGGCATTAAAGGAGGCGGGGGTGAACTCCTCCGGGCTTGATGCCGTCGCAGTCACATACGGTCCGGGGCTTATCGGTCCTCTGCTCACCGGAGTATCCTTTGCCAAAGCTTACGCCTATGCCCTTTCCCTTCCGCTTATCGGGGTCAATCATATAGAAGGGCATATCTGCGCTGTATATATTGAAAATAAAGAGCTGGAGCCTGCCTTTCTCTGCCTGGTGGTTTCCGGCGGACATACCCATCTTGTAAGGGTCAGGGATTACGGTGAATATGAGCTTATAGGCAGAACCATGGATGATGCTGCAGGGGAAGCCTTTGACAAGATAGCAAGGGTTATCGGCCTTGGATACCCCGGGGGACCGAAGATAGACATGGCTGCCAGGGATGGGAATCCTGAGGCGGTAAGCTTTCCCAGGGGGCATGGCTTAAGTGAATATGATTTTTCCTTCAGCGGCCTCAAAAGTGCAGTATTGAATTATCTTAACACCTGTGAAATGAAGGGTGAAAAGATAGTTGCAGCTGATGTTGCGGCGTCCTTCCAGAAGGCGGTTGTGGATGTTCTTGTCGTCAATGCCGCCAAAGCCCTTGATAATTTCGGGGATAAGCGTTTTGCCATCGCCGGGGGAGTGGCTTCCAATTCCCTTTTCAGGTCGGAGGTAGAGAAGGAATGCCTTGGCCGCGGAGTGGATTTTTTTGTGCCTTCTCCGGTTTTGTGTACGGATAACGGGGCTATGATCGCATCTGCGGGCTATTATAAGTTTATTAAGGGTGAATTCAGCAGTCTGTCGCTAAACGGAGTGGCAGATCTGGAGCTTTGCCCGGGATGACAGATTTCAGGAGGAGGGAATAATGAAAACCGATGCTATAGTGCTGGCCGGCGGCAGAGGACTCAGAATGGGAGGGTCTGTCCCAAAGCAGTATATGGAGCTTTGCGGGAAGCCTATGATCTATTATTCCCTGAAGGCTTTTGAAGAGTCCTTCATTGATAATGTGATCCTTGTATGCAGTGAGGGAGATGAGGACTACTGCAGAAGAGAAATAGTGATTAAGTATGGTCTTAATAAGGTTAACAGGATAGTTGCCGGAGGCAGGGAGCGCTTTGATTCGGTTTATAACGGGCTCCTCGCTTCAAACGGCTGTGACTATGTCTATATCCATGACGGCGCGAGACCGCTCGTATCCCAGTATATCCTGGACAGATGCCAGCATTATGTGGAGAAGTACAGGGCGGTTGTGGCAGCATCACCTGCCAGGGATACCGTGAAAATCGAGGATGGAAACCGTTTCATATCCTCCACACCGGACCGTGATAAGGTGTGGCTTATGGAAACTCCCCAGGTATTTGAATATGGTCTGGCGAGATCTGCCTACGAAAAGCTGCATGACGGAAGAGAGCGCCTGAAAGCTGCCGGGGTAAACATTACAGATGACACCATGGTGATCAAGATGTTTGAGGATGTTGATTCCTATCTTGTGGAGGATATTTACTGTAATATAAAAATCACCAGACCCGGGGATCTGGTGATAGCTGAAGCCCTGTTAAAGTCCGGGGATCATTAGGATACGATCCCGAAGTCCTTTTCCTTGTAGTTCCACTGTGCGTGGCCGATCTTATGCTTGTCAAAGGCCCGTTCAATGTCTGCAAGCCACCTTCTGCAGTCTTCCCTGCCGGCAAGATCTATGACTCCGAATTCACCGCAGTACAGCGGGACATTGTCCTTCTCTGATTTCTCAAGAGCCGGGGTAAATATGTCTTCAAAGAAATCCTCTCCGATTTCCCTGATCCCGTCTATAAATATGGCACCGCCGAGATCAACGGGAAGCTCCCTCACCGCTTTTCTGTATTCCTCCAGTGTTTTCGGATAGCCTATGCGGAAATCGGCGGGCATACCCTCCATCCAGTATGCACCCTGATGGGTAAAGATCATAGGCTCATAGCAATGGAAATTGTAGACTGTCCGGTCATCATACGGGATATCAAGCAGGGGTACGCTTAAAACATTATTGTAACAGACTCCGCCTGCAACAATATAGCTTTTGGGAGAAATACTCCTTATTACCTCAAAATATCTTCCAAGAAGGTTGTTCCAGGCATCTGCAACCTCTTTAAGCACAACCTCATTCAGGGGTTCAAAGGCCACAGTGTCGGGATACTCCGCAAATTCGGAAGCGATCCTTTTCCAAAGCTCCAGGAATCGTTCCTGCAGAGCCTTGTCATAGAAGAACTTCTTCCTGTCCATATCCTTTTTCAACGGATCAAAGGAATAGCCATAGCACTCGTGAAGGTCTATTATCATATTAAGCCGGTTTTTTTCGCACCATTGCCGGCAGATACGGAGATATTCGAAGCCTTCCGGCCTGACATTTCCGTCCTCGTCTTCCAGAACATCGTAATCCACAGGAACCCTGACATGGTCAAAGCCTAAGGAACGGATATTCTCAATGTCGGATTCCGTTATGAAGCTTCTGAAATGCTCCTCGTCATATTTGTCAAACTGGGAGATCCAGCCTCCGAGATTGATCCCCCTCTTAAATCCATTAAATGTATTCGTAGACATGCTGCTATTATAACAAATCTACCGGTGATGTAATGTATAAACTCTGGTACAATCCCGGATAAACACATCTTCAGGAGAGGTTGATCCGTTTATCCTGAAAAATGTGTGATCCGTTTATCCTGAAAAATGTGTTGATTTGTTTTTGAAAATGATTTATAATTCGAGATAATAGATTTCAGAAAGCCGTGACGGGGTTATCCGTTCACGGTTTTCGGCGTTTATTGGGGATTTAATCCGTCTTATCCCGAGTTAAAGTTTTTAAACAGGATAAACGTGAATAAACGTCTGTAACAGTAGTCTTGTTTCCGGTTTTATAACTGAAAAAGGAGGAAAAGATATGTTTTTTTGTGACTTCGGATGGAAGAGGGTGGCCTGCTTTGCGGGAGGAGTACTTTTCGGTACAGCAGGAATAGCCGTTCTGAAGAGTAAGGATGCCAAGAAGGTCTATACACATTGTACGGCCGCAGTATTAAGGGGAAGGGATGCTGTTATGAACACAGCGGAAACCCTTAAGGACAACTGCCGGGATATCTATGAGGATGCCAGCGATATCAATGAAAAAAGATATGCGGAAGAGGACCGGAGAAAGCTTGAGGAAGCGAGAGAGCTTGTGAAGCAGTATGAAGAAAAGGTCAGCGCGGGTACAGAAGAACAGCCGGCTGAGGCATAAGTAATATCGGGAGTTTTATCTTATATGAGATATACAATTGAGCATGAATCCAGACATTCCATAAGGCTGCACGTTGCTCTGGCAAGGATTACGGAGGCAGAGGCAGACACGCTTGAGTATTACTTAAGGGACAGACTGTCTGTAAACAGTGTTTCTGTAAATGACCGTACCGGTATGGTATTTATTAAGGCCGAAGATATTGCTTCCTGCAGGGAAGCAGTGCTGAATGCGCTCCGGGAATTCAGCTTTGACGATCCCGAAGCTTTAAGGCTGGTGCCGGAAAACAGCGGAAGGGCTCTTAACCGGAAATACAGGGAAAAGCTCCTTTTTACCTGTATTTCCCGGGCAATGCAGATCATATTTCTGCCTGACAGGATGCGTTTCGGGTGGTCGGTTATTAAAAGCCTTAGGTTTGTCCTTAAGGGAATGAAAAGTATCCTTAGGGGCAGGGTGGAGGTCAGCGTCCTGGACGCCATCGCCATCGGGGTGTCTCTCATAAGAGGGGATTTTCATACCGCAGGTTCTGTCATGTTCCTTTTGGATGCGGGTGAGATCCTTGAGGAGTGGACACATAAGAAATCTGTAAACGATCTGGCGGGTGTCCTTTCACTTAATGTTGACAGGGTATGGCTTAAGACTCCTGACGGTGAAGTTCTTACCGATGTGAAGTCGGTCTGTGCAGGAGACAGGATTATTGTACATACATCCAATATCATTCCGCTGGACGGAAAGGTGGTATCGGGAGAAATATCCGTGAACCAATCATCCATGACCGGTGAATCGGTTCCCGTTGTAAAGCAGCCCGGAGGCTATGTATATGCCGGAACGGTGGTGGAAGAGGGAGAATGTGTTATAGAGGTAAAGAGTACTGCCGGAAAGGGTAAGTACGACCAGATAGTCAGAATGATAGAGGAATCCGGGAAACTGAAATCGGAATCGGAACAAAAAGCATTCCATCTGGCGGATTCCCTTGTGCCTTACGCACTTCTGGGTACAGGTCTCACATATCTCCTTACCCGTAATGTTTCCAGGGCGATATCCTTCCTTATGGTAGATTTTTCCTGTGCATTAAAGCTCTCAATGCCGCTTACGGTATTATCCGCCATTAAGGAGGCGGGAACCCACAATATAAGCGTGAAGGGCGGCAAATTCCTTGAGGCTGTTTCAAATGCCGGTACGATAGTATTTGATAAGACCGGAACCCTGACAAAGGCCCGGCCCAGAGTCGAGAAGATCGTTACCTTTAACGGCGCGGATGAAAATGAAGTGCTCCGCATAGCAGCCTGCCTCGAGGAGCATTATCCTCATTCCATGGCAAATGCCGTTGTTAAGGAAGCGGAGAGAAGAGATCTCCTTCATGATGAGATGCATAGCCGTATCGAATATGTGGTAGCGCACGGTATTGCCAGTGAGATCGACGGGGAAAAAGTGATAATAGGAAGCTATCATTTCGTGTTTGAGGATGAGGAATGTATTGTTTCCGAAGAAGACAGGGCAGGTCTTCAAAGACTGGATGCCAGCTATTCCCATCTGTATCTGGCCATAGACAGGATACTGAAGGCTGTCATATGTATTTCTGATCCTTTAAGGAAGGAGGCGGCGGAGGTTATCGACCTTCTTCATGGACTAGGTATCAGCAAAATATGCATGATGACCGGGGATAATAAGGACACGGCGGAACGCATAGCATCAGAGCTTAATATTGATGAATTCCATGCGGAGGTGCTTCCCGGGGATAAGGCCGGATTCATAAAGAGAGAGCACGAAGCAGGCAGAAAAGTAATAATGGTCGGAGACGGGATCAATGACACACCTGCACTTTCGGAGGCTGATGCAGGAATAGCCATAAGTGACGGGGCTGCCATAGCAAGAGAGATAGCCGATATCACCATTTCTGCCGATGAGCTGTATGAGCTGGTGACCCTGAAGAGGATCTCCGATGCCATGATGAACAGGATAAGGGCAAACTACAGGTTTATAATTGGATTCAACGGGTTGCTTATCCTTCTTGGGGTTGGAGGTATTCTAAGTCCCGCCTCATCTGCGCTTTTACATAATACATCAACAATCGCCTCGGGATTGTACAGCCTGACACCACTTCTCGACAGTGACAGATCTTAGCAATATATAAAAAAGCTGGTGAAATCTTAAAAAAATAGTTGTTGACAGGGATAGACAGTTTTGATATT
>CAMVGV010000066.1 GCA_947167135.1 uncultured Lachnospiraceae bacterium | reverse complement strand
GACAGGGACTGCTCCGCTCCTCAGGATGACAGGGACTGCTCCGCTCCTCAGGATGTATATGTCATTCTGAGCGAAGCGAAGAATCTTTCCCTACGGATGCCAAAGAGTAAACACATAACGTAAAAAGGATAAACATGAGCAGATTAAAATTAATGACGGTGCTCGGAACAAGACCCGAGATAATCAGGCTTTCTGAAGTGATAAAGTGTGCGGATAAGTACTTTGACCATGTGCTGGTGCACACGGGGCAGAACTTTGACTACAGCTTAAACGAAGTGTTTTTTGAGGATCTGGGACTAAGGGCACCGGATCACTATCTCGACAGCGTAGGGGCGGATCTCGGTGAGACCATGGGGAATATCATCGCAAGGTCCTATAAGCTTATGGAAGAGGTGAAGCCGGATGCGGTACTGATCCTCGGAGATACCAATTCCGCTCTGTCCGCCATAAGCGCCAAACGCTTAAAGATCCCGATCTTTCATATGGAGGCTGGAAACCGCTGCTGGGACTGGAATGTGTCCGAAATGATAAACAGAAAGATCGTGGATCATATCTCCGACATCAATCTTCCCTACACGGAGCATTCCAGACGTTATTTATTGAGCGAGGGCATAGACGGGAAGACCATATTTGTGACCGGCTCTCCCATGAAGGAAGTATTAAAAAGGCACAGAGATGCGATTGAGGCTTCGGATGTGCTTAAGCGGCTTTCCCTTGAGAAAGGGAAGTATATCCTTCTCTCGGCCCACCGGGAGGAAAACATAGACATAGAGGATAACTTCATGTCCCTTATGAACGCAGTGAATGCAATTGCTGAAGAGTATAAGCTGCCGGTCATTTATTCCACCCATCCGAGGAGCAGGAAGTACATAGAAAAGAGGGGCTTCAAGTTTCATCCCCTTGTAAAGAGCCTGACGCCCTTCGGATATCTCGACTACAATAAGCTTCAGAAAAATGCGTACTGTGTTCTGTCCGACAGCGGAACTCTGTCGGAGGAATCCGCAATGCTAGGATTTCCGGGGGTTCTGATACGTACCTCAACGGAGCGCCCGGAGGTGCTGGATAAGGGAACCATAGTCATCGGCGGCATAAAGGAAGAGGATGTGAAGCAGGCTCTGGACCTGGCGGTTTCAATGTCCGAAAACAGGGAGGAGACCGTTGAAGCCGCAGACTATGCGGACAGCAATGTTTCAGTCAAGGTGGTAAAGCTTATCCAGAGCTATACAAAGATAGTGAATGAGACGGTATGGCTGAAGCACTGACGGATATCTTCAAAAAAGAAGGCGAAGGAGGAAAGCCGCGGCGGATAGTGGTTCTCGACACGGCGGCCTCGAAAACCGGCGCCCTGTCGGTTCTGAGGGACTTTTATGCCCGGATATGCCGTCTCAGTAAGGAAAAAACAGACAATAACGAATGGTTTTTTATAACAGGAGTCAGGGGCCTCATAGAAGAACCGGAGGATAATCCCCGTATCCGCGTAGTACTGAGAGAAGACGTGAAAAGATCGAGATTTAAGCGTCTTCTCTTTGATCATTTTACGGGAAAGAAATATCTTGCAGGATTCAAACCTGATGTTATTTTTTCTCTCCAGAATACCCTTCCGTCAGGGGCGGAGATGCTTGGAGATACGGTAATCTACCTGCACCAGCCCCTTGGCTTCCAGAAGATTAAACGGTTCTCATTTTTCAACAGATGGGAGAGGGAGCTGGCAGTATACCAGCATCTTATAGCCTCCGAGATAGACAGATCCTTAAAAAGAGCAGACCGGATCATAGTTCAGACCAAATGGATGAAGGCTGCGGTAATGGAAAAGGACGGTATTCCGGAGAAAAAGGTTGACATAATTCCACCGCAGCTGCCGGAGCTTGGCGATTTATGTAAATCTATCACGCCTGTATCACCTACCTTCATTTTCCCTGCAGGAGCCATACTTTACAAGAACCACCAGTGCATAGCGGATGCTCTGAAAATACTGAGTGAAAAGGGAATCCGAGACCTTAAGGTTATATTTACGGAAAAGAGGGAGGATCTCCCCTGGGTGACGGTCCCGGACGAATGTAAGGATCTGATCGAATGGAGAGGAATGCTGGGACGAGAAGAGCTGGCCGGATTATACAGGAGCTCTGTACTGCTTTTTCCTTCATACATCGAGACCTACGGACTCCCGCTGGCGGAGGCGAGATCCCTTGGAACGCCCATACTGGCGGCTGATACGCCATTTGCGAGGGAGATATTGTCAGGGTATGACAGGGCAGGGTTTTTCCCGCCCTTCGAGCCGGATAGACTGGCATCCCTTATGGAAGATTTAATAGTAAATTCCGTTTTTCAATAATAGCCAACAGCCTTAGCCATATGTTATACTGTTCCATAAACAGGAAACGTCTGAGATATGAGCAGCTCCGGCGTTTGGGCACCGCTTCCGGAAAAGGAGAATAAATATGAAAAAAGGTCTGAATCTGCGTGCAAAAATGTTACTGGGCATTCTCCCGGTAGTCCTCATCAGTCTGATCATTGTAACCGCCGTAAGTACCGGACAGTCCGGAGATGAGATCAATAAGATGACGGAGAATAAGGCCTCCGAAATGCTGAACGGGAATATCAACAGCATCAATTCCACACTTCAGGAGTTCCGTACTACGGCTCTGACACTTTCCCGTACAGTTGCTGCCACCTATAAAACCACGGATCTTGAGACCTATGAGGAGATCTTTTCAAAGGTTATCACAGACAATCCTTCCGTACTCGGAAGCGGGATCTGGTTCGAGCCGGGGGTATATCAGGGACAGGAATTCGCAGGTCCTTACTGGACAAAAGACAGTTCAGGTTCGGTATATTATACTGACGAATACTCAAATGCCGAGTACAACTATCCTGCCCAGGAATATTACCTCAATGCAAAGGCTATGACAGCAATGGATGCGGTCATCACCGATCCTTATTATGATGAATCCAGCGGCCACATCATGGCGACCTGTTCGGCTCCGGTCTTCGATGCCGACGGAAGCTATATCGGATGTATAACTGTTGATACTGAGCTTACGCAGATACAGGAGGTGGTTTCCGTTATGAAGCTCGGCAATGATTCCCGGGCTATGCTCTTTGATTCTGTCGGGGTATTTCTATATGACCAGGATGCATCAAAGATAAACGGTTCCACTACACTGGCATCCGATTCCAATGCATCTCTTGCCGCAACTTCCTCAACAATAATGGGAAGTGAGAGCGGTACGGCATCCTACAGTGCCGACGGCACCGAATATGAGATCTTCTATTCCACGATCCCGGAGGTAAACTGGAAGCTTCTCATTACCTTGAATAAAAATGAGATCCGGGCAGCTACGAATAAGATCAGAAATATCTCTATTGTTATCTGTGTGATCGCCATAGTGATCTGCGGACTCATCATCCTCCTTCTGGTAAGCAGCATTGCCAGGAGTGTTGACAGAGTAAAGGTATTTGCCGGAAATCTGGCCAAGGGCGATTTCACCGTGGACAAAATAGCTTCAAAGAGCGGGGATGAGCTGGGACAGATGTCCGAATCCCTTAACGATATGTACGAGAGCAACAGAAACGTCATCGGACAGGTGTCGGATGAGTCGGTAAAGATAAGCGAAGCAAGCTCCTCCCTTTCCGGAATGGCAGATCAGCTTTCCTCTGATTTTGAACGGATCCGTACCAATATGAGCGGGGTTAATGATGCCATGATGAGTGCTTCTGCGGCAACTCAGGAAATAAATGCCTCGGTTGAGGAGGTAAATGCCTCCGTACAGCTGCTTTCCGCCGAAGCCAATCAGACTAAGGAAAATGCCGATACCATACAGAAGAGGGCACAGGAGATCGAAAGAAATTCCAAGAGAGCCTATGATGCGGCACTTAGTACTGCAAAGGCAAGGGAAGATGATGTGAACGCTGCCAATGAAAAGGCGGCTGTTGTTAATCAGATAGGATCACTGGCGGACTCCATTGCAAACATTGCAGACCAGATAAATCTCCTTTCGCTGAACGCATCCATTGAGGCTGCAAGAGCGGGAGAACATGGAAGAGGCTTTGCGGTTGTGGCGGGAGAGATAAATAAGCTGGCCCAGGATACCGCAGAGGCCGTGGAGCAGATACAGGGAACCATAGGAGAGGTGCAGGAAGCCTTTTCCGGACTTCTCAATTCCACAAATGAGCTGCTGACATTTATGACCACTTCGGTTTCCAATGACTATAATGATTTTATCAATATGGCAAATCAGTATGGCACAGATGCGGCATCCTTCGGGGAAGAGTCCGAGAAGATAGCCGAAATGGTTCAGACCATAAAAGAGGCAATGGGAGAGGTAAGCTCTGCGATACAGAATATCTCGGAGTCCACACAGGAAACGGCCGAGCGGTCCACGAGTGTCACCGATACGGTGGAGAGTGTTGGAAGCGTGGTGGACAATGTTACCGATATGTCGGGTAAACAGAATACGATTGCTGCCTCGCTTTCTGAGGTTGTAGGACAGTTTAAGCTCCGTTGATACGGTGGATCCGGAGGATCAACGGAAGATATCAAGTGTTATGGGTTGTTTAGAAAAAAGGGGGATAAGGTTTTCCGACTGGTATTACCCCGTGGTTTTGACAGTATATCTGCTGGCTGTATTTATGCCCGGTCTTATGCGGCCGGGCATAGCGTCAGCTTTGATGGTGCTTCTGGTAACGGGACAGCTGCTATTCACAGCTGCAGTAAGATTCGGAGCTGGTTTACATAAGTCGAACGAGAAGACTCGGGGAGGCAGTTTACATAAGTCGAATGAGAAGATCCGCGGAGACGGTTTACATAATCTGGACCCCCCCGGGCACACCGAAGATACAGTAATGTTTCTCTGGCTTTTGTTTAACCTTCTGTCAGGAATTTGGTGCATTTCCTTCGGCATTCCATTTTCCGTGTATCTCGGAGAGATTTTTACCACCGCCCTTCCCATGTGCTTCTATTACTGTGGGCGGATAGACCGGGAAAGGGATCTTTTTTCCCGCACCTTTCTCATTTCGGTTGCGCTTACCGGGCTTATCGGCATCATATTCTTCATAAGCGCCCCCGGCTTTTACATTGATCATCTGATGAGGCTTGAGCTGATCTCAAAGGCCGACGTACCGACCATGAGGGTCAGGATGCATTCCGTTATAGGCAGTACCCTTATGGGATTTCTGCCTGCCATTGGAATGCTGGTATCGGTAAGGATGATACTCAAAGGACGTGAAAAAAGAGAAAGACTGCTTTACATTCTGTCCTTTGCTTTTATGCTTTTCCTCGCATTTATGAGTAACCAGCGTTCAGCAATGGCGGCAGCTATTTTTGTCATAATTTATCTGAATTATCTTATTTTCTTCGTATTCAGGCTCTTTCCGAAAAAGCTCTTTGCTGCAGAGTGCGCTTTGATAGCGCTGTTTACCGGTGGCTTTTTCCTCGTGTTCAGGGATGCCTTTATGAAGGTATATTACCGTCTTGTGTCACTGCCCGGATCCATAGCCCAGAGGTCGGATCAGTGGGTGGGTGCCGCGAACAATATGAAGAGCATATGGCTCGGGAACGGCCTCGGAGCCAACGGGCACAGAGCCATAGGCTATACGGAGCACCTTATAGCTGACGGAGGCATAGCAAAGCTCTATGTGGAAAGCGGGATAATCGGAACCTCGCTCTTCGTATTCCTGATGCTTCTCATATTGTCAAAGAGCGCGAAAAACCTTAAGGAGACCGCGCCGGAAGCGGGGATCGTAATGATAACCCTCCTTATGTCCGTGGGTTCAAATATGATGAGCTTTGCACTTTCAGTGCCGGTTTTTTACTATTACGCCGGAAGCTGTGTGAGCCGTTATGAAGAAAAGCTTTTCCGGACAATGGCGGAGAAGCCCGGCATAGAGGAGGAGGCGGCATGAGGATCATTGCGCTCTATCTTCCCCAGTTTCACTGCTTCCCTGAGAATGATAAATGGTGGGGGAAGGGCTATACGGAGTGGACGGCCGTGAAAAGGGCAAAGCCTTTGTTTAACGGGCATATCCAGCCGCTTCACCCGAAGGATGGCTATTATGATCTGACCGGGGATCAGCCGGAAACCTTCAAAAGACAGGCAGAGCTCGCCAATAAGTACGGAGTGGAAGGCTTCGCTATTTATCAGTATTATTTCAAGGGAAAGAAGCTGATGGAAAAGCCCTTGGAAATACTGGCAGAGCATCCGGAGGTTAACATAAAGTACTGCCTCGCCTGGGCGAATGAAACCTGGACCAGAGCCTGGTATGATCTGAAGGAAGAGATACTTATGCCCCAGGAATACGGGGATGAAAGGGACTGGAGAGAGCATTTCCTATATGAGCTAAGGTTCTTTAAGGATGAAAGGTACATAAAGAAGGATAATAAGCCGGTCTTTATGATCTACAGAAGCTTTGACATTTCCTGCCTCCCCGAGATGAAGGAAAAGTGGGATTCGTGGGCGAGGGACGAAGGCTTTGACGGGATATACTGGATAGGGGGCAGGACCGCCGCGTCTCAGGACAGCAGAAAAGAGCTGATGGACGGGTGGTACTATTTCGAACCGGGATATACATTAAAGCATGGTTTGTCAGGATTATGTAAACTTGAATACAACCTGGGCACGCTGGCAAGAAGTGTGAGAAATCGTTTTCCGTGGAACGACGGGAGCGGGAGTAAGATACTTGAAAGAAGGATCCCCATAGACTGGATCTACAGGGGGATAATATCAAGAGAATACGCGGATAATGAGTACCCGGGGATCATCACCGAGTGGGACAATACACCCAGGCGTTCATATAAGGGGCTGGTATATACCGGAGCCTCCCCCGGGAAATTCAATTTGACATTATGTAAACTTAAAGATAAACTTAGAGGCAGGGATTCCTTTGTTTTCCTGAATGCCTGGAATGAGTGGGGTGAGGGCGCAATGATAGAGCCTACGGAGGAAAAGGGATATGCCTATCTGGAAGCGCTGAGGGACGCAGTAAATGACTAAGCCTCTGATCTCCGTGATCTCCATAATCTATAAGGTTGAGCCGTATTTAAGGCAGTGCCTTGACAGTATGCAGAAGCTCACTTATCCGAATCTGGAGCTTATACTGGTGGTCGGACAGAGCGGAAGGAGCGGACCCGGGGCTGACGACAGCTGTCTTGAGATCGCAGAGGAATTTGCTGCAGCAGATCCGAGATTCAGGATAATAAAGTGCATTGCTGCCGGAGTGTCTGACGCGAGAAACCGGGGTCTTGACGCGGCTACGGGTGAATATATCGGCTTTGTGGATGGGGACGACTTTGTGGAACCCGGTATGTTTGACAGGCTATATGATAATATTGCCGCATTCGAGGCAGATATCTCAGTCTGCGGGAAGTATGACGAATACGCCGGCGGTACAAAAATAAGGCTCTCAACGGGAGAAACTGTTTCGAAGGCTGCCGGGGGCGCTTTAAGCCCAAAGACGGAGCCTGAGCTATTGTCTTCAAAGGACGCCGCCAGAATGCTCCTCACCGGAGGAGGCTTTTTCTTTCACAGCTGGGATAAGCTTTTCAAAGCGGAAATGTTCAGAGGAATACGTTTTCCGGAGGATAAGTACCTGGAGGACAGGTACACTATCGGCGATATTATCCTGAATGCGGAAAGGATAGTTTATGACAGGACTCCCTTCTATCACTTCCGGGTCAGAACGGATTCCGTATCACATCACAAGAAAATGAGTGAGATGAATTCGGATGCAGACACGGTCTTTACTTCAAAGGTTCTTTCAAAGTATCCCGACCTTTATGATGAAGCGGAAAACTATCTTCTTTACGGGCATATTACCTGTATCCAGAATGCCCTGGTTTCGGGAGAATTTGACAGAGAGGAAGAGAAGAGGCATTTCGATTATATAAGGAAGCACAGGAAAAGCGCCCTAAAGAATATTTATGTAAACCCGAATACAAGGGTGAAGACTTTTTTATCTCTTCACTGCCTTTTTCTATTGAAGCTTATAACCCTCAGGGGAAAGCACAGGCAGGCGGAGTCGGAAGCATTTACCATAAGCCGGCCCGGGTGAAAGTTTGAAAGTAAACTTTCAAACTTGCTTTGGTGCCGCTGAAAAGAAGTGTCGCCAAAGGTTCGACACCGCTAAAATGCGGTAAGTAATGGATTAATGGAGGGAACGGCATAGACAGGAAATGAAGCTTAAAAGCAGTTTATTTAAGAATAAAAGAATACTTTTCGTATGCCGTGAGACCTATGGGAAGCCTCTTTGGTTTCTCGCAAGGGATCTTTCGGAGGATAACGAGGTGGCGGCTTTTTATATAATGTCCTCCGAGAGCCGCTTCAATAAATGCTATTACAATGAGCATACGATCTTTGAATTTAAGGAGCATCTTCCCCGGTGCAGGCTATACGACGTAAGCGATATCTGCGATGAATTCGTGGAGGGTATGGACAGATTCAGGAAGGAAGCGGGACTTGGAAAGGACGGCTACCGGAAGCATACTTTTTTCGGCAGGGGACTGGGCTTAAAGGACAGGCCGGTAAATAAGAACGTGAAGCCGCCCTATGATCCGGAATTCTTAAAGACCATAGAGCGGGAGTACAGTAATTTCAAGACTCCGGGGATGCAGTTAATGAGCTCCCAGGAGAATACAAAGCACTACCACTACAGGGATTATTGGGCAGTGACCAGTGATGAGGAAAACTGGTACTGGCTGCAGCTGAACTATGAAAAGGTTTTCCGGGTGCTGGATGACTTTAAGCCGGATGTGATAATGGATTTGGATAATGCAGAGCTGCAGCGCACGGTGCTCTGTGAGGTGGCCTGGAAACGCCGCATTCCCTATATGACCATAGAATACGGGAAATACGGCTATTGGAAGTATCCTTCTTTCCAGAATGCCTTTGACATAGACCCCTATTTCCGCAGGATCTACGAGGAAAAGCTCACACTGTCCGATGAGGAAATGCCTGAATCTGTGGCCTATATAAAGGATTTCCGCGAAAAAAATGATATAATGAACCCTGAATTTGCGGGCTCCGTGACCGTTCAGTACGAGAGGGACAGCCTTTTATGGATACTCCGTGTGATGAGGGGAAAGTGGAATTATTTCTATGATCAGGACGTGAGGGCCGGAAACCTTCCGGTAAAGAAAAGGAGCAATATGCTCTATGCCAGGACCTGGCCCTACCTTAGGCATTATTATAATGCAATGATGAGAAAGCGCCGTTTCCTTATTCCCAATGACCTCTTTGAGGATCCGGTGGAGGGGGAAACTTATGTATATATGCCCCTGCACCTTATCCCGGAATCCTCGGTTTTTGTGAAGGCGTCCTACTATGTGGACGAGCTTAATCTTATAGAACAGGTGAGTAAGGCGCTGCCTCCGGGATGGAAGCTCTACGTGAAGGAGCACCAGGCTATGCTCGGGGAGCGGGATCCCGAGTTTTATAAAAAGGCCGGGGAGATCGCCAATGTAAGGGTTGTGCAGGTCAATTACTATAAGGATCCGAAGCCCTGGATACTGAAGGCGAAGGGAGTGGTGACCATAACCGGGACCGCGGCATATGAGGCGGCACTTCTCGGGAAGAAGTCGGTAGTATTCGGAAAAGTACCCTTCTCGCTCATAGAGGGTGTAAGGGTTGTCAGTTCCTTCGGGGAGCTGGAGGATGCTGTCAGGGATTTTGGCCCTGTGGACAGCCTTCACTCTGCGGCAGCATACCTTGAAGCCGTAAAGGAAGCGGGAGCGGAGGTAAGGATCTTCGAGCTTATGGACGGAGCGGAGGAGATCTTTGCCGGAAAGACCGAAGAAACGGAGGAATTTGACCTGATGCTGGCGGAGCTTCTAAAGTTTTATGAAAAAGGATATGAAAGATGGCTTAACGGTGAAGTGCGGGAGTGAGCTCAAAGATCCTTAGCTGACGCTCAGGATGACAGGAGGGCGGAGGCTGAAGAATCTTTTGGAAAGCTGAGAGGAGTAGTATGTCATTCTGAGGGCGGAGCCCGAAGAATCTTTTGGAAAGCTGAGAGGAGTAGTATGTCATTCTGAGGGCGGAGGCCGAAGAATCTTTTGGAAAGCTGAGAGGAGTAGTATGTCATTCTGAGGGCGGAGCCCGAAGAATCTTTTAGAAAGCTGAGGAGAAAAAATATGGGAAAAAGCGTGATAAAGGAAAGACTTGCAGAAGACAGATTCACCCTGATAGCCGAAATCGGCGTGAATTACTACGATATAGCGACGAAGATGGATATTACGCCTCTTGAAGCTGCCTGCCTTATGATAGACAAGGCAGCCCAGGCCGGTATACACGCTGTGAAATTCCAGAGCTACAAGGCCGGAACCCTTGCAAGTAAGGATTCACCGGCATACTGGGACAGGACCGAGGAGCCGACCGGAAGCCAGTACGAGCTCTTTCAGAAATTCGATGCTTTCGGGGAAAAGGAATACAGGGCACTGTTCGAGCATGCGGAAAAGTGCGGCATAGAATTTCTGTCCACGGCCTTTGATACGGAGTCCGCGGACTACCTCTATGATATGATGAATGTTTACAAGATCTCTTCATCAGATCTATCGAATATACCCTTTATCGAATATCAGGCAAAGAAGGGGAAGCCCATACTCCTCTCCGCCGGAGCGTCCAATGAGGACGAGATAAGGCGTGCCGTTGAGACCATCCGGAAATACAATGATGAGAAGATAACACTGCTTCATTGTGTTCTTGAGTATCCCACCCCGCTGGATCACGCGAATCTCCTGAAGATCGCGTCCTTAAAGCAAAGCTTCCCGGACTGCTATATCGGGTACTCCGACCATACCAAGCCCACGGAGAACTTTGACGTTATAAAGACGGCCTTCAATCTCGGTGCGGTTCTCGTGGAGAAGCACTTTACCCTTGATAAGAAGCTTAAGGGAAATGACCACTATCACGCTATGGATCCCTTTGATGCTATGAAGATCATTTCCGGGATAAACAATATAATAAAGATCCGCGGAAAGGGTGAGCTTGTGAGCCTGAGCACCGAGAGCGCCGCGAGGCAGAATGCAAGGCGTTCCCTTGTCGCGGCGACAGACATACAGGAAGGGACTGTCATTACGGAGGAGATGCTGACCTGGAAAAGGCCGGGGCTCGGGATATCGCCTTCCGAGATCGATACTGTTATCGGCAAAAAAGCGGCAGCTCAGATCGCCCGGGACACGGTACTGAAGAGGGATATGCTGATATAAGATTCTTCGGGCTGCGCCCTCAGAATGACAAGGCAGGGAGGCTGCACCCTCAGAATGACAAGGCAGGGAGGCTGCGCCGATTTGTCATCCTGAGCGTAAGCGAAGGATCTTTAAGATTCTTCGGGCTGCGCCCTCAGAATGACAAGGCCATTTTGCGGGGCACTGACGCACACGGTGCGTCAATACGTGCCCGAAAAACGGTCCTGCACGTCCGGTGGACGTGCGTTTAGGACGGACCGTAGCAAAGCGGAGACCCACCGGACGTTTTTCCATCCTGAGCGTAAGCGACGCTTATCCCACATCGCAGATGTGGGATGCCGCCCCGGCGAGGTTTATCCCACATCGCAGATGTGGGATGCCGCCCCGGCGAGGGGCGCTGCGTGCCAGTGGCACGCGTTTAGCGCGGACCGAGTCGGGAGACGAGACGCGAAGCAACAGGAAGGATCTTTCTCCTGCTGGAAGGACAGCCCGGAATAACTGCATATACAAAACATGAACGAAAATTCAGACAGCAAAAAAAATAAGCCCGGATCCGGGGAGGCAGCGCTCCGCTCCGGATTCTGGTACGTAATTTCCAATGTGCTGATAAGGGCGGTGGGCATCATCACCGCCCCCATTTATACGCGTCTCCTTACCACTGCGGAAACCGGCTACGCGAATAATTTCAATAATTACGTCAGTATTTTTTCCGTTATCTGCGGTCTCTGCCTGATCTACAGCGTAGGCCGGGCAAAGCTGGATTTTAAGGATAAATTCGACGGATATATGTCTGCGATACAGTTTCTCTCAAGCGCCTTTTCCCTTATTATCCTTATACTCGTGATGATCTTTTTCCCGGCGGACGGGATGCTGCTGAAATTCCCGAGGATAGTAATTTTTATCCTCTTTTTCTATCTTATGCTCTTTCCCTCCATCGACTATATGCAGTATAAGTACCGCTTTGAGTATAAGTACAGGGAGAATATCGCGATCTCCATCATAATAACAGCCGCTACCGTAATTCTGACAGTATCACTTCTCCTGTTCGCACCCGGGGAAAAGGGTTTCCTGAAGATACTCGGAACAGTGATACCGAGCGGAACTGCAGCAGTTTGGTGTTATGTAAACTTAGCGCGGAAAGGCAGAGTGTTCATAAATAAGGAGTACTGGCTCTATGCCTTAAAGATAGGACTTCCCATGATCCCCCATGGCCTGGCGCTGATACTGCTTTCAAGGATCGATGTCTCTATGATCTCGAATTATTACGGCTTTTCCGAGGTGGGGCTCTATACCTCGGGCTATACCATAGGCACGCTTCTTATGTTCATAACAAACGCGGTGGGACAGGCCTGGCTTCCCTATTTTAATGAGCGTCTGTACGAAGGGGATACGGAGGTCATCAGGGAAAAGAATAAGATCCTTATGTTTTACGGATGTGTACTGACACTTGTATTCATAGCGGCGGCTCCGTTGGCGGTGAAGCTCCTCTTTGCAAAGAGCTATTGGGAGAGTATGTGGGTCGTACCTCCGGTGGCCCTCGGCACCCTCTGCCAGTATTTTTATACGAATTACGTGAATGCCGAGCTTTTTCATAAAAAAACCTTTTTGATAGCTCTGAATTCCTGTATCGCAGCGGCGGTGAATATCGGCTTAAACGCCTTCTTTATCCCGAGGTACGGCTATATCGCCGCAGCCTATACAACCCTTGCGGGCTATTTTATACTTATGGTCCTCCATTACATAGCGGTGCGCTTTGTCCTGAAAATGAAGCTCTATCACGATGCCCTGTATTTCCTTATGCTTATCGGAACCTGCACTGCAGGGATACTGACCGCCTTCCTGTACCCATATCCCCTGTTCAGGTATCCGCTGATCCTCGCTGTAATGGCGGTTTTGGCAATATTACGAAAGGATGATATAATCATCGTTGTTAATATGCTGAATAGAAAGATCCTTCGCTGACGCTCAGGATGACAAATGTGCGCTCAGGATGACAAATATGCGCTCAGTGTGGAAAAA
>CAMVGV010000065.1 GCA_947167135.1 uncultured Lachnospiraceae bacterium | reverse complement strand
AGAATGACATTGAAGAGGAAAGATTCTACGGGCTTCGCCCTCAGAATGACATTGAGGAGGGAAGATTCTTCGGGCTAGAGCCCTCAGAATGACATTGAAGAGGAAAGATTCTACGGGCTTCGCCCTCAGAATGACATTGAAGAGGGAAGATTCTTCGGGCTAAAGCCCTCAGAATGACATATAAAGGAATACCGCAGCATGAAGCTTACATTTTTCTCAAACTACTTTAACCACCATCAGGAGGCGCTGTGCAACGCCTTTTATAAGCGCTTAAACACGGACTTCACCTTTGTGGAGACGGAGCCTATGGAGGAATTCCGCTCGAAAATGGGGTGGGAAAGACCGGCGCCCTCATACGTACTCCGATCCTATGAATCGCCGGAAAGTGAGGCAAAAGCCAATGATCTGGCAGAAACAAGTGATGTGGTGATCTTCGGTACAGCACCGGAAAGATATATCGAAAAGAGACTTGAGGAAAACAGGCTGATCTTCAGGTATTCCGAGAGACCGCTTAAAGAGGGCAGGATAAAGGTGCTGATACCGCGACTCGCAAAGAAATTCTACCATAATCACTTCAGAAACAGGAATAAGAATATTCATATCCTTGCGGCCAGCGCCTACTGTGCGTCGGATTATAAGTTCCTCCATTCCTACATAGATAAATGCTATAAATTCGGCTATTTCCCTGAGGGGGAGAAGCTGAGCTGGGAGGAATTATGTAAACTCAAGGGCGAATTATCAGAATTATGTAAACTCAAGGGCGGAATGCCGGAATTATGTAAATCAAAACCCGGCAGCGCTCCCATCAGGCTCCTCTGGGCAGGCCGTTTCCTAAAGCTAAAGCGGGCTGATCTTTTCCTTAAGGCAGCAGCGTACTGCAGAAATAAGGGCCTAAGCTTTTCAATCGTCATGGTGGGAGCCGGGGAAGAGGAAGGCCGCTTAAGAGCTCTCACGAAATCCCTCGGCCTCGGTGACATCACTGAATTCAAGGGCTTTCTCTCTCCCGAGGAAACAAGGGCCGAAATGGAGAGAGCGGACGTCTTCGTAATGACCAGCAATTTCCTGGAGGGATGGGGTTCGGTGATCTACGAAGCTCTGTCGGCAGGCTGCGCAGTGATCGCAAGTCATGCAGCGGGAGCAACGCCCTTCCTCATAGAAGACGGCGTTACGGGGATGATATTTAAGAGCGGTGATCAGGGAAATCTGAATGAAAGACTCGAAAAGCTCCTCAGGGATCCGGAAAAGATAAGGATCTTCGGTAAAGCCGCCTACGAAAATATGCAAAAATACTGGAATCCGGAGACCGCAGCAGAGAGGGTGATAGAGCTTTCAAAAGGTATGCTTAAGGGAGAAGCGGTCACATACGAAAAGGGACCCCTTTCAAAATGCGGTTATCTCTATAATAACTGGTTCTGATTTAAATCGTAATCGTCCGGGTGCCTGAACAACTCATCAGTTGTCCTCGTAGATAGCCCGTAAGCCGCCGGTTCTGAAGATGCTTATGCCGATGCCGATTATTATAAAGATAATGGGCGTGCAGATGATCTGCTGATAGCAGAAGAAATTGTGGGCAATGTAGGCCGCGATGCACAAGGCAGAACCTGCGAGCTCAGGGATCTTTGAAACCTTCTTTGCGAAAAGAACAAAGGCGCTCACAAATATCCCGAGATACGCTATCCCGCCGGTGATACCCATATTCACGATGGAATTCAGCCATTCATTATGGGCGCAGATAAAGATGGTGCTGTTGTATCTGGCATTCAGCTCGTCAGCATGATATTTATATAAGGTATTGTAAAAGGCGTCGGGACCGCAGCCGAAAATGAAACGTATCTGATCGTGGAGAGCGGTCTGCTTTAAGGCATCTGTAGTGGATTTCCAGACGAGTCCGCGGTTATTCCCCCAGCCGTCATCAAAATACAGATAATTGTTGTCGGATCTGAGATTCTCAGGCAATTTCCCCAGAGTATTCAGAATTATATACACTACAGCGCCTGACAGGGCAATGAAGGTAAGGACAAGTAGTATATTGCGCAGGGGCTTAAGTGAAGAGACCGATATTTTTCCATCCTTATCCAATTTGAAGAATAAGAGGTATAAAAGGATAAAGAAAACAGTGGGAATCCACATCAAAGGATTCTTGGAGCCGAACATCATGAATTCACCGAGTTCAACTGCATTTTCGGGGAAGGCTGTCTGCAGAAAGCCTATGACTCTCCAGGAGAGGAGCATTATCACCATTATCTCCAGGAAACGCTTCATATGCTTATTCGTGTCAAAGGAAAAGCTGAAAAGAGTAAGAATGGTAGCAAAGAGCGCAAAGAAGGCGCTGTCGGAATCCTGGGTTATGGCAGTCATAAAGCCTATTATGATATATATGAGGGATGCTATCCTTATCCACTTCTTCTCCGCCTCCCAGTAGATGAAGAGACCTATGGGAAATACTATCATTACATAGCTTGAGTACCAGGTCCGCTGCCCCAGGGTAGAGAGATATTCGAATACCACATCATAGGGCATATCCTTATACATTCCCAAAGGGTCTATCTGAAATCTGTTCAGTACTCCAAGGAGGTTTACGATGGTGGAAGTGCCAAGGTAAAGCGTCAGCATCAGGGTATCCCAGCGCCAGAAGCGGGATACGAAGAAATAGAGGGCGCAGAAGGCAAACTGGGCAATGATGCCCATATACCATCCCTGATAGCCCCAGATGATAAAGTCCTTGTAAGGCGAAAGCACGGTAGAGATCAGCACAAATACGAGGTAGGCAAGGACAAACCAGTCAGTAGCCGTGACATTTGTTTTCCAGAAGGCGGAGAGCTGCTTCGTCCGTATGAGGTCGATCTGGTACCAGATAAACGCTATGATAAGGAGCACCAGAAAGGTAGGTATCGCAAAAGGTTTGCTGTCAATATAATAGGTGACAACTCTGAAAAAATGCCACTTTGCCTTTCCGATCCCCACATAGCCGTTAACATAGTAAAGGGGATAGATCACGAGGATCAGAAAAAGGTAAATTGCCAGTGTCTCCTTTAAGATCCTTAAAGATAAAAGCTCCTTAACCGCCTGTTTTGCCTTTGCTTTCATAATAAAAACACCAACCCTGACTTCAAAAACTACAATGCTTTGTTTTTCATTCTGAATAATTACATAATTACAACGTCTGTATAGTATATCATAGGTGCTCCTTTATTAAAATAATTATGTGTACTATAATGAAGCGACGCATAATAATGGTGTTTTTGCAGGCAGCGGTGCCCGGAAAGGTGAAAACGGTATGGGGGACAGGACAAAAAAAGCGTTAATACCCGGTTTCTGCCTGGTTGCAGCAGGGATTGTCACTATCTCTTTTATTTATTGGGAAAAGCTGCTGAACCAGAATATCGGTATAGATGCTGAGCTGTTTTTTGATGCTCCGGTTGAGGGGAGAGAGCATTTCATCGCCCTGGGCAGATATGGGATCTGTTTTTTGCAGCAAACTATTCAGTTGATAATAAAGGACTATCCTTTTCCTACCCCTGCCAACACGGTTATGGCTTGTATTCTACTACTGCTGGCCGGACTTCTTATCTGCTTTATCCTGAATAAGGCAGCATCCGAAAAAGGCTTACGGATGCCTTCAGTTATATTTTTGCTGTTCTTCCTCTCATCGCCCGTATGGGTTGAGCAGATATACTTCTCGCATCAGTCAGTAGAATGTATGATGGCCGTATTCCTTGCCCCTGCTGCGGTTCTTATTTCTTTTTACGGGGCAGAGAAGAAAAAATACGTATATATCATTCTTTCCGCCATTCTTGTTATGTTTATAACATCAATTTACCAGTCAGCTCTGCTGCTTTTTATTTCTATATTTGCAGCAGCAGCGGCCTTGTCGGTAGAGTACAGGAAGAGCGCGGATCCACTCAGATTAAGCATAACAGGAGGAGTGGTTACGGTATCCGGGGCATTCACTTACTTTTTTATAAACAGGATGGTTCTGTATTTTGCCAAACCGGCAGAGCGTGGGTATCTGGAATCTATGATACATATCGGAGACGAGCTGTATGTATACAGATTTGCGGCATTTGTCTATGAAGTGCTTTTTGCCGATGTGCCGTACCTGAATTCAAAGGTATTGGACTTTGCCGGAGAAAACTGGGGAGCGGAATATGCAGACAAGCTGTATTGGAATTCCACCATATCCTGTATCCTGTTTCTGCCTGTCCTTCTGATATATATTTGTCTGATCTTTAAGAATGCTGCCAAAATGAAAAAAGAGGGCAGGAATGCCATTATTTATTCCGCCTTTGTTTTCTGGTCGCTTATGGTTCTTATCTCCGTACTGTTTCTCCCGGTTCTGGGGGGGAATGTTGAGGTAAGGGCTCTTTTCTCATTGTCCTTTGCAGGAAGCTATCTGTTCTATTATGTCCTTTCACAGGTGAAGAATAAATATCTTTACTCAATACTGCTTTTGTCGGTACTGACAGTTACCTGTGTGCAGATAAAAAGAGCCTCGAAAATGATAGAGACCGATCAGCTGAGATACGAGTGGGATTGCAGTGTAGCGCAGGATGTTGCGGAGAAAGCAAAAAAACTATCCGGTGAAAACAACGTAAAAATAAAGGTGTTTGGGAAAAAGGAGTATCCACCTCCGGAAAACAGCCGTCCCGGCAGGGTGATAGGGCATTCCGTATACAGCTGGGAAGAATCCGGGTACCGTATGGTGGCATTCATAAGGGATATAGGCTTCAAGGATATATCTTATGGGGTGGAGGATAGCGGAATGAAGGAAATCCTTAAGGAGATGCCGGCGTATCCCCAAGAGGGAAGTTTAGTAAAGTACAAGGATACGGTCGTCGTGAAGCTGGATCAGAAGCCCTGACGGGCAGCCGTGTCTCGAATCTGATCCAACTGTCTGAATGGAGACCAAGGTTTGCTGTTAATTGCAAGGAAAAAGTATAAGTATTATAATATCCAATAATCACAAATTAAGGCAGGGAAATAAGGGATAATGACCGAAAGAAATAAATACAACCGCTTTCTCCTACTTTTGGACATTCTGTCTCTCTGCTTATCTCTGTATATTTCCATTTTCATACGATTTCATAAGAATCCCGGATTAAGCGTGGTGTACCATGCCTATGACGGATTATATTACCTGATCTTCGGTCTCGTGATCACGATATACATAGCCGTATTTTATTTCAATGCATACGGGGAAAAGCCGGTATATAAGCAGAATCCCTATGAGAAGATCGCGGCTGTTCTGAAGAACCAGTTCATGGTATTTATCTGTCTCATTGCACTTCTCTATATCATAAAGGTGGGCTTCTGGGCGTCGCGGGCCGTTATTCTTATGACCGTTATTTTCAGCACCGTCTTTGATACAGTGATCCATTTCCTGTACGGGGCATATATTAAGAGTATGGAGGATAAAAAACGAAAGCCCCGCCGTTTCCTTCTGATAACCGACGATAAGGACGGAAATACCGGGGATCTTCTAAAGGGACTGCTTTACGAAAAGGATGAAATAATACGTGTGGTCACACCTGCAGAGTATTCGGAGTGTAGTGCAGAAATTGAAAAAACCACAAAATATGACGAGATCGCCGTGTATCTTCACAGCGAGGCTCCGGAGAAGCTGTATAAAAAACAATTCACTGATCCGGAAAGACCCGTGAATTACATCTTGAATACCGGCGGGATCCCGTCTTCCATCGAGATGCTTTACTCTATGGAGCACCTTTCAGCCATATATCATTCGGGGCTGAAGGAAAGGTGTCCGGTCCTCGGAGTCAATTTTACGGTAACAAATCTTTCCGAGGCGGTGCAGTATGTAAGGGACAATGCCCGGAAGCTCAAGGGGAAATATATCTGCTTCGGCAACGTTCATACCACCGTAACGGCACATGAAAATGACAGGTATATGGAGGTGCAGAACGGAGCCTGCTTTATTTTTCCGGACGGAGTCCCCATACACAGGGAGCAGCTGAATAAAGGACATAAAAGAGCCTGCAGGGTGGCTGGACCCGACTTTATGAGGCTTATGTTCTTATCCGCCATGGACGGGAAGATATCAATGTACTTCTATGGCTCCACCCCCGAGACCATAGAAGGGATAAGGGAGAATATGGAGAAAAATTATCCCGGAGCTGATGTGAGAGGCTACGAGTCACCACCCTTCAGGGAGCTTTCGCCCGAAGAGGATGAAGAGGTGGTTGAGAGGATAAACGCTTCGGGTGCGGATATACTCTGGGTGGGTCTCGGTGCCCCAAAGCAGGAAAACTGGATGTATGACCATAAGGACAGGATAAACGCTCTGATGCTTGGCGTAGGTGCAGGCTTTGATTTTCATGCAGGCACGGTCAGACGGGCACCGCTCTGGATACAGAAGATGGGAATGGAATGGCTCTACCGCCTCCTCCAGGATCCGAAAAAACTGCTGTTCAGGTATCTTGTAACGAATTTTAAGTTCGTACTTTACAGGGTGTTTGACAGTGAGCGAAGCATTTGTCATTCTGAGCGAAGCGAAGAATCTTGAAAAGGTTTTTTCAGAGAAAGGAGGGGTCACTACGTGAAAGTATTCAATACCACTGCGGTGTGTATACCATCAAAACATTATATGGTCGATCTCTCCGAGAGGGTAAAAGAGATTAAAAAGCTTGTTGATGCCGGGAAATACTTTACCATCAACCGCGCAAGGCAATATGGAAAGACGACTACATTAACAGCACTGACTAATGTGTTAAATGATTCATATGTGGTTATAAGTACGAGCTTTGGAGGAATTGGTGATGCGGGCTTTGAAGATGAGGCGGCTTTTGTAAAAGAGTTTTGCAGGCTGCTCAGAAGAGAATTTCGCAGAGAACCGCGCATTCCCCAAAACGTTTCGGATGACTTTGATTATTTATTCAATAATGCAGACCCAAATACAAAATTAGGCGATTTATTTGATATATTTTTAGAATGGTGCGATGAAACATCTACTCCCATAGTATTGATGATTGATGAGATTGATTCAGCAACGAATAATCAGGTTTTTTTAGATTTTCTCGCACAACTCCGTGATAATTATATAAACAGGGATTCCAAAGGGATCAATGCATTTCAATCCGTCATTCTGGCCGGCGTAACGGATGTTAAGCACTTGAAGAGCAGGATCAGATCAGAAAAAGACCGTAAAGAGAACAGTCCGTGGAATATAGCCGCCGACTTTACGATAGACATGAGCCTGTCGGAAACAGGCATCAGGGGAATGCTGGATGAGTATGAAGCAGATCATCATACCGGAATGGAAACGGCAGCAATCGCAAAAATCATCAGAGACTATACAAATGGTTATCCCTTTCTTGTGAGCAGGATCTGTCAGCTTTTGGATGAAGAAGTCAGCAAAACAATGAGCCTGCCTCCGGTGTGGACAGATAATGGCATTGATGAAGCGGTTAAGCTTCTTCTTGCGGAAAGTAATACATTATTCCAGTCATTGACCAAGAATCTGAATAACTATCCGGAGCTTAAGGCAGCTATAAGAAGCATACTAATGGAGGGCACGAAGCTCTCGTGGAATCCCGATCAGGAAGATATCGTACAGCTGCAGATGTATGGTTTGATCCGGAATGACCATAACACGGTGAGAATAGCCAACCGTATATTTGAAACAAGGCTGTATGACTTGTTCCTGTCAGACGAGGAACTAAAAAATAATGTGTTCTCACGAGAGGGTGAGCTTGCTAAAAATCAGTTCGTCACAGATGGAAAACTCAATATGAGATTGATCCTGGAACGCTTCATTGAAACGTACTCACAGGTTTGCGGACCCTTGGTGGAACGTTTCAAAGAGAAAGATGGAAGAGAGCAGTTTCTGCTGTATCTGAAACCGATCATAAACGGAACCGGCAACTATTATGTTGAAGCGCAGACCAGAGATCAGACAAGAACAGATGTGATCGTTGATTATCTTGGGCAGCAATACATTATAGAGCTTAAGATATGGCGCGGGGAACGATATAACGAAGCAGGAGAGAAACAGATCAGTGAATATCTGGATTACTGGCATTTGCATACCGGATATATGTTAAGCTTCAATTTTAATAAAAGAAAGAAAACGGGAGTTCATCCTGTACACGTTGGGGATAAACTGTTATATGAGGGAACGGTGTGAGGAAGAGAGAAAGCACAGCTGCAGGATTGAGAGGGTGTAAAACAGTTGCGAATACTTCATTATTCTCTTGGATTTCCGCCTTACAGATCGGGCGGGTTGACAAAATTCTGCATTGATCTTATGAGAGAGCAGCGAAAAAAAGGTCATGATGTATCTTTGCTGTGGCCCGGCCAGATGGGCTTTTTCATAAAACAAACTACTGTAAAGTTTCGTGGTATCAGGGATATAAACGGGGCGAATATAAATAGCTTTGAAGTAATAAATCCTCTTCCGGTTCCCTATGATGAAGGGATAGCGGAAATACAAAAGTTTACTGAAGTCGGAAATAAGGAAATATACAAGGCCTTTTTGAACGAATACAAACCTGATGTCATTCATGTGCACACATTCATGGGACTTCATAAGAATTTTATGACAGCAGCAAAAGAAATGGGCATCAGAACAGTTTTTTCAACTCACGATTTTTTTCCGGTATGTCCGAAGGTCACACTATTTAAGAACGGTGATGTGTGTAAGTGTGCAGATTCATTTGTAGAATGCGGTAAATGTAATTCTTCGGCACTCAGCATTAATAAGATCAGGCTTCTTCAGTCCCCGCTGTACCGTGCGTTGAAAGAGTCCGGGCCAGTAAAGAAACTAAGGAAACGCCACAGGGATGCTTTTTTTGATAACTTGAACGATGCTGTCCCTGGAGATACTGTGGATGCAGGAAATGGCACCGACTTGAAATCTTCGGATGAAAAGATAGGCAGATACAGAGAACTTAGAAAATACTATTCGGAAATGCTTGATCTTTTCGATTTTATCCATTTTAACAGCTCATTAACGGAAAGAGTATACAGAAAATACTTTGGAGAGCTGAAAGGAGCTGTTATCCACATATCCCATGGGGATATCAGGGACTGCAGAAAGAAGAAAAGCTTTCCGGGCGATCTTATCCGTATGAGATATTTGGGGAATTACAGCGGGGCAAAGGGTTTCTTTTATTTAAGAAATACTTTGGACAGACTGTGGGAAATCAGACGTGATTTCAGGCTGGATGTACACTTTGAACCACAGGGGCCAAGGGAATACATCCGGACTAACAAAAGGTACACATATGATGAACTTGGGGAAATCTTTGATGATACGGATGTGCTGATAGTTCCAAGTTTATGGTATGAGACATTTGGATACACAGTTTTGGAAGCTTTGAGCTACGGTGTTCCGGTCATATTAACCGACAGAGTTGGGGCAGGAGACATTGTACCAGAAGGATCCGGAATAATAGTGGATGCTTCGGATAAGGACAGCTTATTCAGGGCATTAGGCGCTATTAACAGCAAAGTACTGTCTGAATGCAATGAAGCTATATTGAATTCCTGGAAAATCATTACGATGGAAGAGGTTGCCGATCTTTTAGAGGAACATTATAAAGATAATGGATGTCAGGTTTAGTGTCATCATTCCGGTATATAATACCCGGAAATACCTGGAAAAATGCATTGATTCTGTGATACAGCAGGATTATACGAATCTGGAGATAATTCTCGTGGATGACGGGAGTACGGACGGATCTGAAGACATATGCGAAAAATATGCAGGAAAGGATCCGAGGATCATTGTTATTCATCAGGAAAACAGAGGATTATCCGGTGCCAGAAATACCGGAATAAAAAAAGCAACGGGCAGGTATCTTCTCTTTGTTGATTCGGATGACTACATAGACAAAGACAGTGTCAGCAGATTCGCTACAGTATTGCAGACAATTAAAGCCGATGTTGTCGTTGGGGAAGCCAGGAGTATTTCAGAGGTCGGAACAGTTCCGATGACACACAGGAATCTGACTTTTGGCAGAATATATACCGGGATAGAGTATTCAATATGTGCCATAAAGGACCGGTCGTGGTACGCTCCTTCCTGGCTTAATATGTATAGCAGGGACTTTCTGTTAAGAAATGACCTTTTTTTTACAGAGGGGATATTTCATGAGGATCTGGAATATCAGGCTAGGCTCTTTCTCTCTGCAGAAAAGACGGCGTATTTATGTAAACCATTTTACAACTATGTTTCCCGCGAGGGATCGATCACTAATGACAGCCGTATAGAGAAAAAGAAAATAAAGGATGTGATCTCCACCCTGAATAAATGGATGGAATTATTTGAGCATTCTTTGAATGATCCAGACCGGCGGATCTTTAACGGAATGCTGATAAAGCAGTTTCTCTATTTCAGCAGGCTCTATGGAAACACTGACAGGCGTGCTGTAAAGGGTATCAATATAAGCTTTATTCTAAAAAACAGCCTTGATCTGAAGGAAATGATAAAGGGAATACTATTTATGCTGTTCCCGGAAGTATATGTGAGATTATGAATAAAAGATTCGACAAAGTACTGACTGTCTCCGTGGCAGCATATAATATTGAAAAATATATTAGAGAGGCACTGGACAGTTTTACAGGAATAAAGGATGAAAATGCCGTTGAGGTCCTAATAATTGATGACGGATCTACTGACAATACCGCTTCCATTGCGGAAGATTATTGCAAAAGATACCCGCATGTTTTCAGATTGATAAAAAAAGAGAATGGAGGCTGGGGCTCAACTGTCAATACCGGAATAAGAGAAGCGAAGGGAAAATATTTCCGCCTGCTTGACGGAGACGACTTTTTTGAAAGCGACAATATTGGGGAGTATATTTCTTTTCTAACTATTACAGAATGTGACATTGTGGTTTCCCCGGTAGACACCGTTAATGAAGACAGCAAGGAAACAGGGCACTTTGCTTATAAAAGTCCGCTTCCCGGAGGTTCTCTAAAAAACACACCCGATGATTGGAATTTAGAGGTTCATTCTACAGCCTTCAGAACAGATATTCTGAAAGAAAATGATGTTTTTATTACTGAAAACAGTTTTTATACTGACATGGAATACATGGCAAAGGCTGTGTCATATTGCCGCAACTGGGCATATTTTAATAAAACCGTGTATAAATACAGGGTGAGTGATCATGGCCAGAGTATGAGCGGATCAGGACTAATTAAACATAAGGACGAGCATCTGAATATACTCAGGACGCTTTTTGATTTTTATTCATCAATTGATCAGGATCAGAATAAGGCTCTGATCGGAAGAAGCATAAATATCATGATCCGTAGCCAGTATGACATTTTCTGGCTCCTAGGCACGGACAGAAACGGCAAAGAACTGATCCGATCTTTTGACAACGAATTACACACAAAATGCAGAGAGCTGTATAATTCCTGTGCCTCCAAAAAAATACTGCTTGCGAGATTTCTTCGTTTCCATGTGTTTTCTGTCTTCAGTGTTATTGTGAAGAGAAAATATGGGCTCAATAAAGGTATGGCCAGACGGTGAATATGAGCATTAAAAAGGTGATAACACAAAACAGCCTTGTCATAGTTTTAATTATAATCTCTGTGCTGATATGCATGTTCTGGGGATTTAGGAAAGCTGATTTCTTTATGGATGAAATCTATTCATTCGGTCTGTCAAATAGTTATTATGCACCTTTTTTGTCAGACATTACTGGAGGTAATCTCGTTGGAAATACTCTTACCGGCCGGGAGATCAGTGAATATCTTTCGGTTGGGAATAATGACAGATTCGCTGTTGGATCCGTGATCTATAATCAAAGTTGTGATGTTCATCCGCCGTTTTTTTACGTACTTCTTAATGCTTTTTCTTCTTTTTTTGCCGGTAATCACTCGAAATGGATTGGATTGTTACCAAATATAATTTATTATGCCGCAACATTATTGTTATTATACCTTTTGACAATTGTAATATTTAAGGAAATAAAATATGGGATTATTGCGGTATTATTATATGGTTTTGAAAAGGGAGCGTTCTCGTCTGTAATGATGATTCGCATGTATATGCTAAAGGCTTTGTTAACAACAGCGCTTGCATTCGCAACCATGTTGTTTTTCCAAAAGAATCTGAATGACAGGAAATGGAATGAACGGATCATATTAGCGATAGCTGTTTTTCTCATAGTATTTCTGGGATTATCAACACAATACTTCTTTGTTTTTTATGCATTTTTCATAAGTGTATTTGCATTTTTCATGCTTATTAGGAGAAAATACTATAGCAACGCGGTTGTTTTTTCACTTTCCGGTTTGGGAGGTGCTGCAAGCTTTATTGTCTTTTATCAAACTTATCTCCATAATATAAACAATCAGAATGTTCAGAATAGGATCAAAGATAATGCAATAGCTGTTTCACAGTATTTTAAGAAGGTTATGTGGTTTACAGTTCATTCGGCTGAAGAATATCCTTTGGCTTTCATTCTTTCTTTTATAATTCTGTTTTGTTTGTTGATTATGAAAGCTAAAATTAAAGGTTTCAGGATTGAAGAAACTGACAGTTTTGTCCTGATAATATGCATTCCTGCTATTATATCTTTTTTATTCATTTCGGTTTCAGTATACTATTGGGACTTAAGATACATTTACTCTTTGATGCCCGTATTGATGCTTCTGCCTGTATGGGCATTCAGTCTGTATGAAAGAAAAGTCAGCCATATTTATCTGAAACCGTTATATATTCTAATAATAATTGCAATAACGATTATTATCGGCCTGATTCGTGAACCGGCTTGGGTATACAGTGATCACACAGGCAAATATAATGGATTGGCAGGGAAAGGGAAGATCCCCTGCGTTTATTATTTAACTGATAATAACCCTGCAGTACCTAGTGTTACTCAGGATCTTTTTCAACTGGTCAGCTTTGATACAATATATTTTGTTAATTCTGATACTTCAAACTCAATTGATGAATACCTAAAGCAGTATGAGTCAGATAAATATGTACTGTATATTATGGATTTTTACAATAAACTCGACAGAGAAGGAATAGCAGAAAAAATCGTTAAGACTACAGGATACGATAAATATGAGTTTCTCTATGAGAGAGACAGCTCTGCGGCTTTTCTTATTTCTAACAGTTAGGTTCAGATTATTTTCATACATTATACCTCAATGTTTACGAGTCTGTCAGCGAAGCCGGTATTTCTGGCGATTCCCTACTATGTGGGTGTATTCATTCACATACTCAGGCAGCAGGCTTTGGAGGAATGCGTGACTGACCTCTTCATTTGGGAAGCCGAGAGTCAGAATGTCATCTTCCGGTGCATCCAGGATCGTCAAATACCCATTCATCCGTAGTTTTTCAAAACTCTGGATTCCTATCGGGAGATTCCTGATAGCCTGTTCCAATATTCAGCTCCTCCTGTTTGTTAAATCAATATGCAACACTGTAAAGTTAAGAACTTTGTCATCCTGAGCGCCAGCGACGCTTATCCCACATCGCAGATGTGGGATGCCGCCCCGGCGAGGGGTTGCGAAGCAACAGGAAGGATCTTTCCAACCGGTTGTAGAAGATTCTTCGCTTCGCTCAGAATGACATAGTGTAATCTCAGATGTGCGCGGTAAGATGATTTTGCTCCCATTCGGTAAGGAGTTTTTTCAGTCGAC
>CAMVGV010000064.1 GCA_947167135.1 uncultured Lachnospiraceae bacterium | reverse complement strand
CTCAGGTGTTCCGCCTGACTGAAGAGTCTGGATAACTCCCTCAACTGTAGGAGCTGCAAGAGGGTTACACTCAAAGTCTGCAGTGATCTTGCCGGCCTGAACTTCCTTAAGTCCTGCTGTACAAGCATCATAAGAGATAAGGATTACATCGTTTCCGGGGCCGTACTTAACACCTGCGTTGTCCATAGCTGTCATAGCACCGAATGCTTCGTTATCGTTCTCGCAAACAACAACATTGAACTTGCCTTCATAAGACTTGCAGTATGACTCCATAACCTGCTGTCCGCCTTCTTCTGTGAAGTCACCGGTCTGCTTGTCAAGGATTGTCCAGCCTTCTCTGTCAGCGATCTCTGAGAAACCGTCGGTACGTCCGATCTGAGCTGAAGAACCTGTTGTTCCCTGGATGATAAGCGCGTTGATCTCCTTGATGCCCTGCTTCTCAGCATAAGCCTTGAGCCATTCGCCGGCTGCCTTTCCTTCTGTAAGGAAGTCAGATCCAACCCATGAAACATACTTATCGGAATCGTCGATGGTTCTGTCGATAACGATTACAGGGATATCAGCATCAGCACACTCTGCAAGAACCGTATCCCATCCTGTTGAAACGATGGGGTCGATAATGATGTAATCAACACCCTGCTCAATGAATCCACGAACTGCTTCAAGCTGCTGAGCTGAATCATTGTCGCAGTCAACAAAGCTTAAGTTGTAGCCGTTTGCCTCTGAGAAAACGTCCTGTGCGGACTTTGTGGAAGCTGTTCTCCAGTCAGACTCATGTCCAACCTGTGCAAAACCAACGTTGATGGTGCCGCCTGCTCCGCCTGCTGCTTCCTTCACTTCTTCTGCTGCCTCTTCAACAGTTGCTGCTGTGTCAGCTGCTGCGTCTGCTGCCGTGTCGGCTGCTGCTGCAGCTGTGTCAGCTGCTGCGTCTGCAGTGTCAGCTGCCGCATCTGCTGCTGTGTCGGCTGCAGCTGCTGCTGTGTCAGCTGCTGCTCCGGCTGCATCGGATGCCTGCTGTGCAGCGCCGCCGCAGCCCGCGATGGTAGCTGCTACGAAAGCTGCTGTTAAAAGTACGCTTAAAATCTTACGCTTCATTTTTTTTCCTCCCTTTGGAATTTTGCTGATCCCTCTTAAAGGATCATTGTTAATATATGGCAAAACGCAGTTCCTGCGTAATGCTTCTTAAATGATAACTCCGTGTTCACATTTTTTCAATACTTGTGAACAAATATTAAACAAACCTTAAACAATCAGTGAATAGATTATTTGAAGTCCATGGACGCGATCGCCGCTTTTTCTACCTCAATGGCCTTCTTGTAATTCTCGGTGAACTTCTCATAGCCCTCAACATCGGCCTTGTCAGGCTCAATGGTGGAGCCTGTGAGGTTTGCGAAGATCTCCTTCTCCAGATAATCCTCGAGCTTCATACCGTTTCCGTTTACAAGGAAGGCTGAAAGAAGAGCCATTCCCCAGGGGCCGCCCTCACTTGCGGTATCCATGCAGGTTACCGGTGCGTTCAGTGCTGCTGCGAGATAGCCCTGTCCGACGCCCTTCTGTGTAAAGAATCCGCCGTGTCCGGTGATCCTGTCAATTGCCACATTCTCTTCCTTTATGAGTATGTCCATTCCGATCTTTACCGCTGCAATAGCTGTGTAAAGGTGTGCTCTGATAAGGTTTGCGAGATTGAATTTGGAATCAGGCATATATGCGAGAACGGGACGTCCCTCATTAAGGTGGGTAACCCCTTCTCCCGAATAATATCCGTAGGACATTACACCGCCGCAGTCCTTGTCTCCGTTAAGGGATTCATGGAACAGGGTTTCAAAGATCTGCCTCTCCTCCATAGGCGTTCCGGCCTTCTCTGCAAATTCCTTAAAGATATTTACCCAGGCATTGATGTGGGTCGTTCCGTTATTAGCGTGGCTCATTGCTACAGGAAGTCCGGTAGGAGTGGTAACCATATCGATCTCCCTGTAAACCTTTGACAGAGGCTTTTCCATAACCAGCATCGCAAATGTGGAGGTTCCTGCCGATACATTACCGGTTCTCGGTCCGACAGCATTTGTGGCAACCATTCCCGTGCCTGCATCACCTTCCGAAGGAGCAACCGGTATGCCGGCCTCCAGATCTCCGGTAGGATCAATCCACTTTGCTCCCTCTGCCGTAAGTGTTCCGGCCTTTTCTCCGGCTACCAGAACCTTGGGAAGAATATCCTTTAGCTTCCAGGGATAACCCTTATCCTTGATTAGTTCGTCAAACTTGTCGACCATAGCCTGATCGTAATCATTTATGGAAGAATCAATGGGGAAGATACCGGAAGCATCGCCTACACCCGCATTCTTCTCTCCCGTGATGACCCAGTTTGCATAGGAATCAAGTGTTGTACAGAAATCTATATCTTTTACAAAGGGTTCATTATCCAGAACAAACTGATAGAGGTGGGAGATCGTCCATCTCAAAGGAATGTTGAAATTAAAAAGATCTGTCAGCTTATCCGCTGCAGCCTGGGTATTGGAGTTCCTCCAGGTCTGGAAAGGTGAGAGAAGCTTTCCGTCCTTATCAAGAGCGATGATTCCGTGCATCATTGCACTTATTCCCATGGCACCGAACTTTGTAACCTTGCTTACTCCGTACTTTTCCTTAATATCGGCAACAAGCTTTTTATAACAGTCCTGGATACCCTCGGTAACCTCATCCATTCCGTAGGTCCAGATGCCGTCCTTAAGGCTGTTTTCCCATCTGTGGGAACCTTTGGCAAGGACATTTCCTTTGTAGTCGGTTACGACCGCCTTGATATTGGTGGAACCGAATTCGATACCAAGAGCTGTCTGTCCGCTTTCGATAAGTTCTTTACTCATTGATTACCTTCTCCCTTCTTTATTATGTAGTATTATGGATTATTTCCCGGTTAAGGACTTATGCTCCTTCACCCTATCTTCAAAACGGATTTCCGTATTACCGGCTCCGACTCGAACATATAGCTGGCATCAAAGCCCGGATCCTCTATCATCCTTATAAGGTTATCCGCTACCTTCCTCCCGAGCTTCTCCTTCGGATGTATGAAGGAGGTGAAAGGTATCTGGCACATCCTTGAAAGATCCGAATCGTCAAAGCTCACCACCGAAAGATCTCCGGGAATACTGATATCCGCAGCAACACACATATTTATGAGCTGGAATGCGGCTTCATCATTGTAGCAGACCACAGCCGTACAGCCCTTCAGCCTTTCAAATATATAATCCTTTATCAGATTCAGATTTGAAAGTACCCCGGTGTCTATCCATATGACCCGTCCTGCATCCGGTCTTATATGAGCCTCCAAAAGGGCTTTATTATAACCGTTATATCTGTGATGCCCCTGTCCGTCGTCGCATTTGAATATTCCGGCGATCCTTCTGTGACCGTTTTTTATAAGAAGCTCAGTTGCGCTTTTCGCGGTTCTGTCATCATCCATCCTGACACAGGGCATATGCAGGGAGTGATATGAAGCATTGAAAAAGAGGATCGGTATTCCCCGCCTCGATATCTCCCTGTAATACTTCATATTCGAATTCGGCAGGGCGCTTTTACTGGGCTCGGCAATGAGTCCGTCGATATCATTCTTTGAAAGAAGGCTCTCAAGGATATCAGCTTCCTGTGAAATGCGGTCATCCGTGAAAAAAAGCTGCGTTGTATAGCCGTGTCCGGAAAGAACAGTCTCTATCCCCTTTAATGTGGGAGGAAAGATGTAGCTGTCTATATAGGTACTCATAACGGCGACATTCATGTGCCGTTCTCTTCTGATACCCTGTATCCTGTCTCCGATATAGGTACCGCTGCCCTGGACCCGGGTAAGGATCTTCTCCTTTTCAAGCTCCGAAGTAGCTCTTCTAACAGTCTGGCGGCTAAGGCCGAACTGCTCCGAAAGCTCTTTTTCCGACTTTATCCTGTCACCATACTTTAACGCACCTGATTCGATATTCTCTTTTATCCAGTCTATCACAAGCTGGTACTTAGGATCGGATGCGGACATTTTTCCTCAAATAAACAAAGATGTACAGGTCATTTGTGACCATTTGATACTTGCCTTATAAATTTGTATTGTCAACTTACACGGAAAATTATGTACCAAATAACAATACAAGTCAACGCTTTACGGCAAAAAATATCATTATTAACAGATTTGATGTATTGAAATTGTGAAAACAGCACAAGACATGTACAAATATTAAAGACAACTACGACCTGTAAAGGACGTGATAAGAAAAAAATACCCCGCCCTTCAGCTAACCTGCGGGCGGGGTAATGAGCAATCCTTCCTTAAAACCTATTTGTTTATTTACTAAAGAAATTCTTATACAAATCTGTTGTTGTAACGTTCTCTCCTTTCTCACCGAAAACCAGAAAGGATTTCTTGCAGCTGCAGAAATATGTCACACTGTTATTTGTCCTGTCAAAAATTACATTTGGAGCAAACTGTTCCTTCTTGTTATTTCCGCAGAAAGGACAGACTATATCTTTTCCGTATGTAGGAAGATCTTCATTTGATTCTCTCCAGCCGCCGGACACCTTATCAAGTTCATCGTCATTCAGTTTATTCATCATATCACACCTCCGCTAGGCTTTTTTCTTATCTCTCATTGTAATATACGAAACAAGTATCAATAATGTCAGCGCAAATCCGATAGCAATTCCTACAAATATCATCATGTTACTGCCGGATGAATGATGCGCTATAGCATATGGCGAGAACCTGTCCGTACTGATCGTTATGGTATCCGGATCATCATCCTGATCCTCCAGAACATCAATTTCGCCGTTATGATTGCGGACTACACAAAACTGATATTCTTCACCCTTAAGCTCATCCGGGATCTTAAAGGTAAGCGTCATTTCGGAATCAAGCTTTTCCACAAGACTGGAAGTGCCGTCTATGGTCTTCGTAAGAGTTATATAGAGATACCTGTCTATACTTACTCCCCTGGCGCCCTTCATAGTTGACTTCTCATATTCACCCGGATTCTCGGCTTCAGCTATCGTAAGGGAAATAAGCACTTCCTCCCCGCCGAACATCTGAAGCTTCTCTTCCTTAGTAAGGCAGGCTTTTATCACTTCCTGCAGATTCTTTACCGTAATACCGTCAGAAACATTGAGAAGCTCACCCTCCTTACCGGGCACCACGGATTCGCTGTTTATCATAACATCCAGAAGCCCCAGCTCATAGGCTTCATTTATCAGGACATCATCTCCTCCGGCATCGATAAGCTTTTCTGCGGTCTCCGGCTTAATGTCAAGAGACTGGTAAACCCCCACTGCGGTATCCGGGTTATATCCTTCCACCACTTCCTTAAGCTCTGCGGTATTTTCCATACCAACAAGGTTCTGTTCCTGAGGCACCACCAGAGTCTCGGTATCTCCCTCTGCAGCGAAGGCAGCTTCCTTTTCTTCCTCTGACATTGCTGCGTATTCCTCGGGAGTGATTATGTGCGAGCTCTTCCCATCAGCTCCCTCCGGTGCATCCTCGAGCTTTGCGATCGTTATTGCTTCCACTTCTTCCGGAGTAAGGATCTTATCCATCTTCACTTCATTTACAGCGTCCGCCTTCGGGGCAAAAGCCACTGATATGGTATGATCCTTTCTGACATCATTAAACGTAAAGGATGAAACCGCACCTACCTGTTCTCCGTCCACAGACACAGCGAGGATACCGTATCCGTTATCCGGTGCGATGATGTAAGTCAGGCTGTTGCCTTCGGTGACCGTAGTCTCACCTGAGGGACTTATGGCTCCTCCCTTGTTTGCAACACCTGATGTTATCTTGTGGTTTTTTGCACCATCCTTTTCAAAATAAGCAGTAATGCTTAAATCCCTGTCCAGCTTCTTTATTTTGAATTCTTCGGACTCAGATATCACCTGATTATTAAGTACATAGCCCTTGAAGTGATAACCTTCGTTCGCTCCGGCTTTCAGTAAAACCTCCGAGCCTTTTTTGTATGTGCCTCCTCCGCTTACATTTCCGCCTTCTTCAGGAAATGCGGCCAGATTTACGACATAGTCTTCCTTCTTGAACTCCGCAGTAAAGGTGTGCTTTTCCTGCACATTTGTTATTTCAACCTTTTTGTCGTGGCTTAACAGTCTGTCATTCTCATACCAGCCCTCGAATATATACCCGTCCTTGGGAATGGCTTCTATCCTGGTGCTTTTGCCTTTTTCCACAAAACCGCCGCCGGTGACACTGCCCTTATTCTTGTCGGAGCTCTTTACCTTTATCTCATAACCGGATGCCTCAAATTTAGCCTTGTATTTCAGGTCCTTTGTGATCTTCTCTGTTGTGAATGAGGCAGATCCTGAAACGTGCTCTCCGTCTTCGGTAAGCCACTCGGAAAATCTGTAGCCCTTTTCCGCAACTGCCGTCAGGGTTGTACGTTCTCCTCCCTTAAAGGATCCCTTTCCGGTAACGTATCCTCCCTCTGATGGCTCAGCATAGGCGCTGACAATATAATCTTTTTTGCTGATATCGACCTTTGCAGTATCCTTAAAACTGTTATCAGCATTTGATGTTGCGATAACGGTTAAACTGCCCGCCGTTTCATCATCGGCAATTGTAAGGTAGCCTTCTCCGTCAATGCTTGTATCCCCGGAGTTGTTACCCTGTATCCTCCAGGAAACCGACTTATCGAAATCGTTTCTTCCCTCAACCGTTACATTGAAATCCATAGTGTTGCCCTGCTTCATTGTCACGGTGGAAGGAGAAATCTTTACCTTTGTAATGGCAGGGCTCTCCTTTTCAACCCTTAAAGAAACCTCGGTCTTTGTCTCTGCATCGGATCCTCCGAGATCCGTGAACAAAACAGTAGTGGAATAATCGCCGGGAGACAGCTTGCTGCGGTCTATCTCCACACTTCCCTGTATTCCGCTGCCGGGGGATAAAGGAATATTCACTTCAGAGGGCATGTTTAATAAAAAGATACCGGATGTATCTGTCTGGCTCCATCCTAAAGAGATATCCCCATCTCCGTCATTGGTGATAACGAAGCTCAAGGGTCTCGGGCTCTCAGACATACCTATTGTACCGAAGCTCAAAGAGCCATTGTTTATGCTTATCTTATATTCTCCGGAAACCGGGTCTACGGGTTCATCAGGCTTATTTTGCTCTTCCGGCTTCGGAGGCTCTTCCGGATTACCGCTTTCCTCCGGATTTTCAACTTTCTCCGGATTCGCAGGCTCTTCCGTTTTTTCAGGTTCCTCCGGATTTGCAGGCTCTTTGGGGTCCCCGTTTTCCGGGAACTCCGCAGGATCAGAAGACTGTTCCTTTTTACTGTTTGCTTCGGGATCTTCCGGAATCTCTTCCTCAACACTCTTTTGAGCCTCTTCCGCACTGTTCTGTTCCGGCAGATTCTCCTCAGTAACCGGTTCGGAAGCCTCCGCAGGCACTTCGCTGCTTTCTTCAGCATATAGAAATACGGAATTCGACACAATAAGCACTATTATAAGAAATACCGTGAATATTCTTTTTATTAACACGCCCTTTTTCATTATTTTCCTCCTGACAGCAATTTGCTTATCTGAAGAGTACTGTCCCCTTAGCTCGTAAGCCAGCGTGCGCCGCACTTATTGCAAACCTGACCCTCAACCAGCTTTCCGGTGTCAACCATAAAAAAGTTTACTGTGCTGAGATCCTCGCTGTCACAGTTGTCTCCCTTGCACTTCTTCTTTTTCTCATGATAATTTCTTAAAGTCTCGTTTTTTACCTCGATCGTTCCTGGAGGGCATTCTGCAAGGCTCTTTACTTCCTTTGTCTTATGATGCTTTCCTCCGCTGACATCTTCCAGTTCTCCGGAATCCAGTTTCTTCATTTCTTCTGACATAATTTTTACCTCCTAAGTGTTCTTAATTTATGCCTGCTCCGCCTTTAGGATCTGTTCATAAATAAACCTGAGTCAAACGTAAAGATATTTAAGAACAGCTCCTTAACCGACGGCAACAACCGTGGATTAATGGATCAAACGCCATATGAACCCGGGCGTTTGTATCATCTTATCTATGTATACGAAGCAAAACAGAAAATGGCATTTCAACGGTCAAGCCGCTGTCTCTCAACCAGCTCCGCAAAGAAACCGTTATTTTCAATAAGCTCATCATATGTCCCGTCCTCGATAAAGCTTCCTCCGTCAAGGACAAGTATCCTGTCTGCATTCTTAATGGTGGATAGCCTGTGTGCGATCACTATCCTCGTGCATTTCAGTCCCTCAAGCGCGGAGGTGACCTCCATCTGTGTCTTATTGTCAAGGGCACTGGTTGCCTCATCAAACATAAGTATCCTCGGCTTCGGTGCAACGGCTCTTGCGATCATCAGTCTCTGCTTCTGCCCTCCGGAAATTCCGCCGCTTCCCTCACTTATCATGGTCTGCATACCCATTGGCATTTCTCTTATATCCTGATCAATACCGGCCATTTTTGCAGCCTCCCAGGCTCCATCCATCGTAAGGAGCGGCTCCGAGATACTGATATTTTCAAAAATACTGCCATTTAAAAGCTTTCCTCCCTGCAGGACTGTGCCTATGTTTCTGCGTAAGGACTGCAGATCTATGGATTTCATATCCCTTCCGTCATAATATATAGACCCTTTATCCGGTTTTTCAAAGCCAATTAAGAGCCTGAGCAGTGTGGATTTACCGCAGCCTGTCTTCCCCACGATGGCAACATACTGTCCTGCCTTTATTTTCAGGGACACGTCATTCAAAATATAGGGACTGTCATCCTCGTAACGGAAGGAAACGTGGAAAAGCTCAATGTTTCCGTTCAGCTTCTTTACGAGTGTCTTATCTCCGCTTATCTCCGGAACGGTAGAGAATATGGGTTCCACCATTTTTAAATATGGTCTGATTCCCGCCACCTCAAGTGCTATTCCGAAGAGGGACGAAAGTGCACCGTAAAGCATCGCATAGGCTGAATTGAATGCGGAATACTCCGCAACCGAAAGACCCTGCTTCAGGGTAAGAAAGTAGATAATGACGGTTCCGGCCGTACCTATGGCCGTACTTATTACAGGATTCAGCTTTATTATGAAAGGAGGGTCATAGGTTATCCTGGCCATATCGGAATATGCCTTTGACCATTTCCCGAAGGCTCTTCTCTCTGCTCCGGCAAGTTTAATTTTCTGTATCCCGCTGATAAGGGAATATGTCATTCCGCTTTCTTTTGCTGATGTCTCCATCCTTTCACGGCTTATCCTCATCTGTATAAGTGAAGAGACCACTGAAAATCCCACATTGATAATGATTATTACAAGGGATGGTACAACCATTTCCGGAGCAAAGCGGAAAATCTGTGTAAGATAGGCAAAGGAAAAAACGCTGGTGAGTCCCGTGGAAACCAGAATAGAACAGATCGTTCCGCCAAGGCTTGAAATATAATTAATCCTTTCCGTGATCTCACCGGAGCTGTACTCTTTGAAAAAGGCTGAGGGAAGGGAAATAACCCTCATCATTGCCGCAGCCTCCAGCGAAAACAGGGTCTTCCTCTGGATACGGGCAAGTATCAGACTTTTTAAGGAATTGATGATCAGCATGCTCACAGATACCAAGGCAAAAAAGATACCTGCGGCAAAAAGACTCAGAAAATCCCCTGACTTTATAAGCGAATCGGAATAGAGCCAGAAGGTGATCCTGGGTGTCATCATCCCCACAAAGGTTCCTATGGCTGTTGCTATCACCATATAGATGATATCGTCAAAGGAAAAGCTCTCCACTATGTATCTGACTACGTCCGCAGCATTTAACTCCTTTAAAGGAAACGGCTTGTAAAAGCATATCGCTTCTTCACTTAAGTTCTTCGCATTTGTATTTGTGACAAGCGTATCCCTGCCGGTAGCTGCGTCCCTGAAAACATAACCTCTGGCAGGCCCGGGAATAAGTGCGACCGGGGAACCGTCTTCGAGAAAACCAAGCATGGGTCCCACTGCATTTTTATACCAGCCCTCCGTAAGCTTAACCACCCTTTTCATGATCCCGTAGGGGTGAAGGAGATGATCCAGCTCCCTGTCAAGATCATCTACTTCCCCGGGAAATTCCTTCAGTCTGATCCCGTAATACTTGAGGATAAGATCCATGGCAGACCTGGCCTGCTCCAGGGAATCATTAAGCATAGCCCCTGCCCTGCTCCCCATGACGATACCTGCCATGTCAGCATAGGCGCGTGCCATAACCTCCTCATCTTCAAGCTTTCTCTTATTTATCTGTTCAGAAAACCAGGTTGTTTCACTCACTCGCTTGTCACCAGCTCAGAATAATATCCGCCCTTTTTGTAGAGTTCGTCATGGGTTCCTCTTTCAACCACGACACCGTGATCCAGAACCACTATTTCGTCACTGTCCCTTATTGTGGACAGCCTGTGTGCAATAACTATACAGGTGATCCCCCTGTCCTTAATTGCCTTAACAACGTCGTACTCTGTCTTCGCATCAAGAGCGCTTGTTGCTTCATCCAGTATTATAACCGTCGGATCCTGCGCAAGGACTCTCGCGATCTCCAGCCTCTGTCTCTGTCCTCCGGAGAAATTCTGTCCGCCCTCGATAAGCCTGTGATCGTAACCGCCCTTTCTCAAAATGATATCGTCATGGATCTGTGCATCCCTGGCAGCAAGGATCATCTCAAAATCCTCAATGGAATCATCCCACATTTTTATATTGTTCCTAATTGTATCCTCGAAAAGGATTATATCCTGATCCACCACGGCAACAGATCCGGTAAACACGTTTCTGTTTATTTCATCAAGGTGTTTTCCGTCATACAGTATCTCTCCCTCCCAGGGATCATAAAGTCCCGTGATCAGCTTGGCGAGAGTTGATTTTCCGCAGCCGGAGCTTCCGACAAAGGCAACTCTGCTTCCGGGACGTATCTTCATACTGAAATCCTTTATGATTGGCGGCGACAGTCTGGAATAGCCGAATGATATATTCTTGAGCTCAATCTCACCTTCAAGCTTCCTGTAGCTTTCATCCCCGCTGTCCCTGTCACAGACATTCTTATCATCGGGATAGCGCATAACATCCTCTATTCTCTCCATCTCGGTCCGCATTTCCTGCAGTGTCTGTCCCGCACTTATAAGTGACCCTGCAGGCTGCGTAAAGGAAACCAGGAATCCGTCAAAGGCTGTTACCATACCAAGCGTGAAGTGACCCTTCATAGTCAGAAACAGGCCTGTTATCAGAATAATGGAATGCAGAAGATTCGAAGTGATCTGAGGAACCAGTCCGAGATATGTATTCAGATTCAGATACTTATTCATCTGTGTATTGACGCTCGCCTGAAGCCCGGACCAGCGGGAGAAGAAGCCGTTTTCCGCTCCTCCCGCCTTGATGGACTCTATCATATTAATGCCGGCGACCGTAAGTCCGGAGAGCTTCCCGGAATCCCTCATCTGCACACGGGTAATATTCACTCTTTTGGAGGATATGATCCTGGCCATCAAAACATCGATCAGGATACTGAATAAACCGATCGCAGTAAGAATAATGCTGTACCTTATCATTACAAACAGATAAAAAAACATCATTCCTGTCTGCAGCACCAATGGGGTAAAGGTTTCCACAAGATTTGAGGCTATGGTTGCATTTTCATTTTTTCTCTGCTGTATATCACCGGTCATTCTCTGTGAAAAGAAATCAAGCGGGAGATGGAGCACCTTCCACATAAAGGAGGCGTTCCCGACAATTGTAAGCTTGCCGTTGATCTTCAAGGAATATATGGTCTGTACCCACAAAACGATTATCTGTATCAGAGAGAATACAGCAAAAAACAGGATGAAACCGTTATTCCATTCCGGGTTGGCCTTTGTAAGAAGACGGTCCAGGAATATCCGGGAAAAGACCGGATTAATAAACTCGAAGAGCGAAGTGATGATACTCGTCAGAATAACAAAAGCAACTGCCACTCCGGTTCCCCGGGTAGCCTTCCCTGCAAAGTCGAGAATGCTTCTTTTTTTTCCGGATATTTCAAAGGCTTCCGACGGCTCGAACAGAAGACAGATACCGGTAAATGCTTCATCCAGCTCCTTTATCGGGACGGTCACCGCACCCCTCGCGGGATCATTGATATACGCCTTATCTCCCTTAATACCTTTGATAACCACAAAGTGATTAAAGTTCCAGTGAATTATCGCCGGAAACATACATTCTTTTCTTAAGACCTCAACATTTTCAAGCCTGTACCCGGCAGCATCCAGTCCGTAATTCCTTGCAGCCTTTAATATATTCTTTGCATTTGATCCGTCTCTGGAAACACCGCAGTCATACCTTACCTGTTCAAGCGGTATCCACTTCTCGTAATAGGCAAGTATCATGGCAAGACAGGCGGCGCCGCACTCAAGGGCCTCCATCTGCATAACGACAGGAGTCTTTGCAACCTTATTAGTTACAGGTGATTTAACGGATTTTTGCTTAGTAATCAATGACATAATCAAATTATCATTCTTCGTTATTTAACAGGAAGGACATGGGGCTTACACTGTCCGTAACAATCTCGGCCATATAGATTCCGTTCGGAACATCTACCTCGGCATACACATAATAAAGAATATCTGAATCGGAATAACCGGATTCGGACAATGCAATGTCTCCCAGCACATCGGAAGCTCTGTACCCATCGTTTCCGTAAGATAAAACCGTTCCTTCATGACCGCTTATTTCAACCTTCAGATCGGAATGTATCTTCAATATGTCTTCAGCTTCCACATAGAGAACCGTTCCGCTGTCATCCACTACTGCCGGAACCTTTATCCTGGTCTCAAGCTTTCCGAAGGTTCCCCAGATGATAGCTCCGAACAGGACAAGAATAATGCTTACCAAAAGCATCCAGACCCCCGGATTCGTTACCGTGATATAATCATTCAGCTGCTCGGGAGACGAGATCTTGTCAAGACTCTTCTGTCTGTATAATTTCTGCTCGCTCAAGGGAATCCTCCTGTATTCTGTGACTCAAACGCCATTTGTTCTTTTGACGCTTGTATCATTACGATGTCATCATCTTATCATAAAAAATACATTTAGTTAAGATTATTGTCTGAAGACGACTTCCCATAAACATCGTATGCATCCGGAAAAAAACACCCCGGGAGGGCACGCTCCCGGGGTAAAATAAGGAATGAGAAGATATATCCTTACTTCTGTTTTATTTTGCAAGGAAAGGCTTTCTTGTCCTTCTTGCTTCTTGCGTCACTGAAATACCCATATGACAGACCGTACGGACCTGTCCAGACGTCTGCGGAATTGGCTGAATCTATGGTTTTGGATATGAATACCATAGTTTGAAGATCCGATATATCGCGGCAGGCACCTGGAAAGGGTGTAAGGAGAACAGGATTTAATTATTCCTGTGTTCCCCCTGACATAATGCCCTCTTACGCTAGACAAACGAAAAGGACGGTTGCCCGCCCTTTTTTCTGTTTCTCTTCTGTTAGAATAATCCCCGGTGCTACCTGAACGTTGGCGGTTAGCCCTGTTGTCAAATCCGGTTCAGGCATCACACCCCACGAGGCGCAGCTCGGGGTTATCCAAAGCTGCGCCTCGTAAAGATGGTTATAAAATGCTTCTAAATTGACGGTCCGTCCGGAAAACCCACGATATCCCATTTGCCCATCCCCACGAGTTCTACTTGAACCCTTGTCCCGGGGTCCAGGAGTTTACCGATTGCATAATATGCGGCAATTATCTCTCTTCCATCGTCCAGGGTAACAGACCAACGATTCATATGCCAGTTTTCAAAGAATCCGGTCACCCTTCCGTATTCATAACGGGGTCTACTGCTGTTTTCGCCACCTGCTGCGCCTGCCATCGTATCATCCGTCAGTTCCATATTCCTGTTATCTTCCATTGTGTTTTCCTCCTTTATCAGAGCAGTATTTACTTGCCTTTGTCTGATAATACGCAAAGAAGACCTTCCCTGTCAGCGATTTTGCAGATTCGGTCGATTTCAGTGTCTATCCGGTAGGAATTTCCCTAATTTACTGCCAGACAGTCTTGGAAAAGTAAATTAGTAACAAAAAAACCGCCTGTCGGCGGTTTTTTCATATGGAGCTTCGGGGACTCCCGCCGGCGGCTCAGCCGCCTTTCAGGCCGGGCTTCGGCTCGGACGCGCCACAGGCGCCTCCTCTCGGGACTTCGTCCCTCGGCCTTGCCGTTCGAGTCCCCTTCGCTTCCATATGAAAAAGGGTATTCAAAGTTGTTGAGGGGCTGTCTTCGTGAGGGGCAAACTTGAGGGTCTG
>CAMVGV010000063.1 GCA_947167135.1 uncultured Lachnospiraceae bacterium | reverse complement strand
CATTACTAATAGGTCGATAGCTTTTCCTATGCGACACATCTGCGAAGCAGATGTGCCGCGCAGTAAGTGCGAAGCACTTACAGAAAGCAGATTGGTAAAATCTACTGTGAAGCCAAAGGCGAAGCAGAGTGCCGCGCAGTAAGTGCGAAGCACTTACAGAAAGCAGATTGGTAGAACTTACTGTGTAGCCAAGAGATGCAGGATCTTCTTCGATATTCGGTTTTTGAGGTACAAGGATTGAAAGCTTCGCTAACGCTCAGCTTTCACACGGGCACTGTCCCGCATAGCGGGTCAGAACGTACGGGAAGTACGCGCCATGAAAGGCACACTCCGTGCGCGGGCGCGTACAGGATTTCAAGGGATCCTCCCACGCTTCGCGCGGGTTCCTCCTTGAAATAGTCCTCGATAGCTCAATGGTAGAGCACGCGGCTGTTAACCGCGGGGTTGTTGGTTCGAGCCCAACTCGGGGAGTATATGCGACACATCTGCGAAGCAGATGTGCCGCAAAGTATCATAAACCAAATAAGGCGACGTGGCGACATAGCCAAGCGGTAAGGCAAGGGTCTGCAACACCCGTATCACCAGTTCGATTCTGGTTGTCGCCTCTAAGATCCTCAGATGATCAACAGTGATCGTCTGGGGATTTTTTGTGCGCCTGACGGCGCACGTTTACTGTTATCCCTATATTTGATAGAATAATCAGAAATGCCCAAATGCCTGGGTATTAAGACTTTCCTTGCAGTTTGAAATTGACTGCTCTGAATATTTACCATAATTTCTTATTAGATTGAATTGAAAAGATGCTGAGCGATATAGGTCGGATTAACGGAAAAAGAATAATAGCTGCATTATTGCTTACCGCGATTTTTATTTTTAGTGGAAAATTATGCGCTTATGCCGGCACCGCAAAAAGGACTGCTTTGGAAAAACCGAGAACCTTTACCATATTCAGGGATACCGGAGCAATAGTGGAGAATCTTCCTGCTGGATCCCTTCCTCAGAAGGGCTGGACAAATCCGGTGCCCGCAAGCTATTTTTCAGAAACAAGCAGGAAAGGTACGGTTGAAAGGATAAGCTATTCCTCAAAGGACTACGCCGGAGAGGGGAACGATATCACCAAAACAGCCTTTGTGTATCTTCCTTATGGATATGATTCCAAGGACAAAAACAAGCGCTACAACATATTCTATATGATGCACGGCCTGGAGTGTACCGCGGACCAGCTGTTTAACGAGGGCGGCGGTAAGGCAAAGAATATGCTGGATCATATGATAGAAGCCGGGGATATTCCGCCGGTCATTGTAGTTGCCGCTACATTTGATGCCGATAATTCACCTCAGGATTTTATACGTTCCGAAAGTGAGGTCAGGCAGTTTCATAATGATTTTGCGAATCATCTCATGCCTGCAGTGGAAGGACAGTATCATACCTATGCAGCTTCCTCATCGAAGAAGGATCTTATGGCATCAAGGGATCACAGGGCTTTCGGCGGCTTTTCCCTGGGTGCGGTAGCTACCTGGTTTGAGTTCTGCTATAACTATGATTTTATCCATTACTATGCACCTATGAGTGCATCCTGCTGGTACTTTGGAGGATATGGGGATTATCAGACAAAGGAAACCTGTGATTTTTTTGAAAAGCTTATAAGGGATAACGACTTAAATGAAAAAGGGTATTATATCTATGCCTGTACCGGAACAAATGACTCTCTTTTCGGTCAGATGAATAATCAGATGAATGAGATGCTGTCGAGAAGTAATGTTTTCACTCCGGAGCATGTGGTTTACTATCTGAAAAACGGAGGAATACATGATTTCAATTCTTCAGTGGAATATATTTACAATGCTCTGCCTGTGTTCTTCAACAGCCGGTAACAGTTCTCCTGTCATCCTTCAACTTTGTCATTCTGAGGGCGGAGCCCGCAGAATCTTCTCAACGATCAGGAAAGATTTCAGGATGCCGGGTGAACTTTTACAAATGCTGACATAAGTTGACATAACTTCTCGCTTTATTCGTTTACGATTGGAAAATAAAGGAGTATAATCAGATACAGTTTCGGTTAAGAAATGGACCGGAACAGACCACGGCATTATACTGAGTGGAGGAAAAAAGGTTGGATTTAGGTGAAAAGCTTGTAGAGGAACTGGGGGTCAATACTCTCTTTTCCATAGGACCTGCGGTTATTACGGAATCGATCTTTAATACCTGGATACTGCTTATCATTGTACTGGTGGCGTGCATTATCCTTACAAGAGGATTTACTGTGGAGAATCCGGGAAAGCGTCAGCTGGCAGTGGAGGCCTTTGTGACGTGGATCAGAAACATGACCCACAGCATGCTGGGGGACGAGGCCGTGGGATATTCCTGGTTTACCATTACAATGATCTTCTTTATCGGGATTGCAAACCTTTCTGCTCTGATAGAAACGGCGGTTTCCGATAATTATACCTTTATGAAGCCCCCTACAAAGGATCTCAATGTAACCATTGCTCTTGCGCTTATGAGCATAGTTATGGTAGAGATCGCGGGAATCAAGAGAAAGGGTGTTGGGGGCTGGCTTAAGTCATTTACAAAACCCATTGCAGTCATTACCCCGATTAATATACTTGAAATAGTGATCAAACCCCTGTCACTCTGTATGCGGCTTTTCGGGAATATATTCGGCGGCTTCATCATTATGGAGCTTCTGAAGATCCTGGTTCCTTTTGCGATCCCCATTCCCTTCAGTTGTTATTTTGAGATATTTGATGCCCTTTTACAGGCATATGTTTTTGTTTTTCTGACATCAATTTATTTAAGTGAAGCAGTAGAAGAATAAGGAGGAAGCAATATGAGTTTAACGGCAATAGGCGCAGGAATCGCGGCCCTTGGTTGTGTGGGAGCCGGAGTAGGTATCGGTATCGCTACCGCCAAAGCTACGGATGCGGTTGCAAGACAGCCGGAGGCTGAGGGAAAGATCAGAACAACACTGATCCTTGGAGCCGCGCTGGCGGAGGCAACAGCTATCTACGCGCTGGTAACAGCGATACTTATTATCTTCGTACTCGGGAAATAAGCTGACCGGGATTATATGAAAAGGGAGGTTGATTCATGGGTATCGTTTCCATACACCCTGTTTCAATAGCTATAACCATAGCAAATGTTCTGATCCTGTTTCTTATTCTGAAGAAATTTCTTTTTGCACCGGTGGACAGGATACTGCAGGCACGCGCAAAAAAGATAATCGAGAATAAGGAAGTGGCCGAAAAAAATGCTGAAGAGGCAGAGGCACTGAAGCGTAAGTATGACGAAAAGGTGACTGAGATCGAAGAGGAAGAGAAGAGAAGGCTTTCTGAGGCCAACAGGAGGGCTTCCGAGGAATACGACCGGATCGTCGAGGCTGCGAATACCCGTGCAGACCAGATATTGGAGGACGCGGGAAGAAAGGCCGACATGGTGGCTGCCATACGTGACGCCGAACAGGAAAGAAAGATCGCAGACATCGTTTCTGCAGTGGCAAAAAAAATGGTGGCTGCAAAATCAGATGCAGAAACGGATAAAAATCTTATCGAAGAGTTTTTGAGCAAGGCGGGTGAAGAAGATGGCAGGTGATGCCACGGAAAAACTGAAAAGAGTTAAAGCCGAGCTCAGATATGTCACATTGCCGGACGATTCCCAGCTGGAGCGGATAAGGGAATTCATCCGGAAAAAATTTGATGCATCGGAGGTCAGGCTTAAGCTTACAGAGGATCCCTCCATAGGCGGAGGCTTTATTCTGACAGCCAGAGGGCTCATATATGATTGGAGTAATGCCGGAAGGACAGGCCAGTTCGAGAAGCTTATAGAGAATGTTCTGAGGGAAACCCAGTATGACGAGAAGGATCTTCTGGACATTCTGAAGGCGGAGGTAAATGATTTTGAACTCCATGCCGAATCAAATGAGGTGGGGCGCGTTGATTTCGTCGGGGACGGAATTGCAGAGCTCAAGGGTATCGACCACGCGGAATATGGCGAGGTTGTAATATTTGATGACGGTACCAGAGGTATGGTTCAGAATATCGAGATCGATAAGGTGGGTTGTATCCTTTTCGGGCGGGAGCAGGATATAAGGGAAGGCATGAGAGCGGTCCGCACGCATAAGAGAGCCAGCATTCCCGTAGGTGATGATTTTCTCGGAAGAGTGATAAATGCATTGGGGGAACCCATTGACGGACTCGGGAAGATAAAGGCGGTGAGCCATCGTCCCATAGAATTTCCCGCACCGGGTATTGTTGACAGAAAGTCTGTGGGGGTTCCTTTGGAAACGGGAATTCTGGCCATAGACTCCATGTTCCCCATAGGAAGGGGTCAGAGAGAGCTTATAATCGGGGACCGGCAGACGGGAAAGACGTCAATCGCCACGGATACCATAATCAATCAGAAGGGCAAAAACGTTAAGTGTGTGTATGTGGCGATAGGACAGAAGGCATCTACCGTTGCAAAGATAGTTTCCACCTTGAAGAAAGTTGGCGCTATGGAGTACACAATCGTTGTTTCCGCAACGGCCAGCGACCCGGCTCCTCTGCAGTATATAGCGCCTTATTCGGCAACGGCTATTGCAGAGCAGTTCATGTATAAGGGTGATGACGTACTGATAGTGTATGATGATCTGTCAAAGCACGCAGTTGCTTACCGGGCGATTTCCCTTCTTCTCGGGCGTCCTCCCGGAAGAGAGGCTTATCCCGGGGATGTATTCTATCTGCATTCAAGACTCCTAGAAAGATCCAGCAGACTTTCACCTGAACTGGGCGGAGGCTCCCTGACCGCACTTCCTGTTATTGAGACACAGGCAGGTGATGTGTCGGATTATATCCCTACGAACGTTATCTCCATAACCGATGGACAGATATTCCTGGAAAGTGACCTGTTCTTTGAAGGACAGCGTCCGGCAGTCAATGTGGGTCTGTCTGTTTCCAGAGTGGGTGGTGCCGCCCAGAGCAAGGCTATGAAAAAGGCTGTGGGATCTCTGCGTATAGATCTGGCACAGTACAGGGAAATGGCCGTTTTCACACAGTTTTCATCCGATCTGGATCCTGCAACGAAAGCCATGCTTTCCCATGGAGAGGCGCTTATGGAGCTTCTGAAGCAGCCCCTGGAGCATCCACTTTCCCTGGCTGAGCAGGTTATCTCTCTTGTGGCGGCTAATAATAAGCTTCTGGATGATATAGGGAAGAAAAAGGTCGGCGAATTCCAAAAGGGAATGCTGGAGTATATGGAAAAGATACATGGGGATATTGTCAGGACCATTGACCAGAGACAGATGCTGGACGAGGATCTGACGGAAAAGATAATTAACTGCGTCAAAGAGTTCAAAGACGGAAAATGGAAAGAAAAGTAAGGCACAGGTCTTATGGCGAATACCAAGGAGATAAAGGACAGGATAAACAGTATAAAGGAAACTCAGAAGATCACCAATGCCATGTATCTCATTTCGTCTACTAAGCTCAGGAAGGCGAAGAAGGAGCTCGAGAATACAGAGCCGTACTTTTACGGTATGCAGGCTATGACGGAGCGTCTGAGCCGGCATGTTTCAGGGGTAAACAGTATTTACTTCAGGAATTATGATGATGACATTGAAAATGAGAGAACCGCAGGCTTTCTTGTCATCACCGCAGATAAAGGTCTTGCAGGTTCCTATAACCATAATGTACTGAAGCTTACCGAGGAAGAGATGTCAAAATACAAGAATTCAAAGCTCTTTGTGGTAGGAGAGCTCGGCAGAAAGTATTTTGAGAATAAGCATATACCGATCGATGAGGAATTTCTGTATACAGCGCAGAACCCGACGCTTCACAGGTCGAGGGTTATTACCTTAAGACTGCTTGAATTATTTGAAACGGAGCAGATACAGGAGCTTTATATCGTTTATACCATAATGGTCAGCAGCGCGGAAATGCAGCCCATGCTTCACAGGCTGCTTCCCTTAAAGCAGGCATCGATAATGAATATCCCTGCAGATGTTTATCAGGAGGAATTCCAGCTTGTTCCTTCCCCTGAGGATGTAATAAAAGCGGTGGTTCCGAACTGTATAAACGGCTATATTTTCAGTGCACTGGTAGAGTCCTTCTGCTGCGAGCAGTCAGCCAGAATGAGCGCCATGCAGTCTGCAAATGACAGTGCGAATCAGATACTCCACACATTAAACATCAGGTATAACCGTGTACGGCAGGCAGCCATTACCCAGGAGATCACTGAGGTGTGCAGCGGTGCCAGGGCACAGAGACAAAGGAAAAAGAGAAGAGCATGAGACAAGCGGATACTGTCATCAGTGACGGAAAGATAATACAGGTTCTCGGACCGGTGGTGGATGTGGAATTTCCGGACAAAAGAAATCTGCCATATATCAGGGATGCCCTGACTGTTGATAATAACGGGGTGACGGGCTTTATGGAGGTGTCCCAGCATGTGGGCGACGGAGTTGTACGCTGCATAATGCTCACTGCCAGCGAGGGACTCCATAAGGATATGCCGGTTCATGATAACGGCGGACCCATAAAGGTTCCGGTAGGTAAGCGTACCCTGGGCAGACTATTTAATGTTTTCGGAGATACCATTGATCATGGAGAGGATATTAATGAGGGCGAGAAGTGGCTTATCCACCGGGAGCCGCCCAGGTTTGAGGATCAGTCTCCGGTTCAGGAGATCCTGGAAACCGGGATCAAGGTCATAGATCTTCTGGCACCCTATTCCAAGGGAGGAAAGGTAGGGCTCTTCGGAGGAGCCGGCGTGGGAAAGACGGTTCTTATTCAGGAGCTTATAACCAATATTGCCACGGAGCACGGAGGATACTCGATATTTACCGGAGTTGGGGAACGTTCCCGTGAGGGAAATGACCTCTGGTCTGAAATGAGAGAATCCGGCGTCCTGGAAAAAACCGCGCTTGTTTTTGGACAGATGAATGAGCCGCCGGGAGCCAGAATGAGGGTTGCCGAGACCGGGCTTACCATGGCTGAGTACTTTAGAGATGTGGAACACAGGGATGTTCTTCTCTTTATCGACAATATCTTCAGATTTGTACAGGCGGGAAGTGAGGTTTCGGCTATGCTTGGCCGTATGCCATCGGCAGTTGGTTATCAGCCCACTCTTGCCAATGATATGGGAGAGCTGCAGGAAAGGATAGCATCCACAAGAGAGGGTTCGGTCACAAGCATACAGGCAGTATACGTTCCTGCCGATGACCTTACGGATCCTGCGCCGGCGACCACCTTTGCCCACCTTGACGCAACAACGGTCCTTTCCAGGAAAATAGTGGAGCAGGGTATATATCCTGCCGTTGATCCTCTGGAGTCCAGCTCCAGGATCCTGGAGCCCGAGATCGTTGGAGAGGATCATTATGATACCGCATTGAAGGTCCAGCAGACCCTTCAGAAATATAAGGAGCTTCAGGATATCATAGCCATACTCGGTATGGAAGAGCTTTCGGAAGAGGATAAGCAGACGGTTTTACGTGCAAGAAAGATCCAGAAATTCCTTTCACAGCCTTTCCATGTGGCGGAGAACTTTACCGGAACACCGGGCAAGTATGTGGAAGTGAAGGACACCATAAAGGGCTTTCAGGCTATCATCAACGGGGATGCCGATCATTATCCAGAGGAAGCGTTTTTCAACGTGGGAACCATAGAGGACGTGGCAGAGAAAGCGAAGAAGCTTTAATGAGCAATACTTATTTTTTCAGGATAATCGCCAGTCACGGGATTATTTTTGAGGGAAAGATACGAACGGTCATTTTTAATACCATTGACGGCCAGTTGGAGATCCAGGCACATCACGAGGAGATGGTGATAGCAGTAGATCTGGGGTCTCTCAGGTTTATGACGCCGGATTTCGAGTGGCACCGTTATATTGTTGGTATCGGAACCGCACAGGTCGCAAATAACAGATGCACGGTTCTAGTAGATACCTGCGAGAGACCGGAGGACATAGACAGGAACAGGGCGAAGGCTGCCCTGGAGCGCGCAAAGGAACAGTTAAGGCAAAAGCATTCCATCGAGGAGTACAAAATGTCAAAGGCCTCAATGGCCAGGGCGCTCACCAGGCTTAAGGAGACTTATAAGGACTGACAATGCCGCAGTATTGTTTTTCCTGTATTTGATCTGATCTCAGAAAGGAGTAGCTGAAAGGCAATGATCCAGGAAAAGATAATCGTACTTGATTTTGGAGGACAGTATAAGCAGCTCATTGCGAGAAGGGTCAGAGAGCAGAGCGTATACTGCGAGATCCATCCATCATCCATCGGACTGGATAGATTAAAAGAACTGTCACCGAAGGGCATTATTCTTACAGGTGGACCAAACAGCGTTTATTCCCCGGAGTCACCTTCCTTTGACCCCGGGATATTTGATCTTGGGATTCCGGTTCTCGGTATCTGCTACGGTGCACAGCTGATGGCGCATCTCTTGGGAGGAGTAGTAAAAACAGCCCCTGTCAGCGAATACGGGCATACTGATGTAAGTATAGATAAAGATTCATCACTTTTATTCAGGGATGTAAATTCCGGAGCATCTGAGGGTGGTGCTGCTTCTGTCGTCACAGTGTGGATGAGCCATACGGATTATATCGAGAAAGTACCTTCGGGTTTTGAGATAACGGCACATACGCCCAATTGCCCCGTTGCAGCTATGGAGAATGAAGAGAAGAAGCTGTATGCCCTTCAGCTGCATCCTGAGGTTGAGCATACCGAGCATGGATCAGAGATGATCAGGCGCTTTGTTATTGACGTTTGCGGCTGCAGCGGAAGCTGGAAGATGGCATCCTTCGCGGAGGAGACAATAAAGGAGCTTAGAGAGAAGATCGGCTCAGACCGTGTTCTTCTCGGTCTTTCCGGCGGGGTGGATTCCACGGTTACGGCGGTTCTTTTGTCAAAGGCTGTTGGAAAGCAGCTTTACTGCGTCTTTGTTGACCACGGTCTTATGAGAAAGAATGAAGGAGACGAGGTTGAAGCAGTATTCGGACCGGGTGGTCAGTTCGGGGATCTGAACTTTATCCGTGTGAATGCCGGTGACGACTATTTTGCGATGTTGAAGGGGGTCAGTGAACCGGAAACCAAGCGGAAGCTTATCGGTAATAAATTTGTGGAGATTTTCGGAAATGAGGCGAGACGTCTTGCTGATGGAGGCGGCTTTAAGTACATGGCCCAGGGCACGATCTATCCGGATGTTGTGGAAAGCGGGATGGGCAAGGACGGAGCCGTAATAAAGTCACATCACAATGTAGGCGGGCTGCCACGTGATCTTGTGGTGGAACTTGGCTTTGATGAAAAGCCGGTTGAGCCTCTCCGCGCTCTATTCAAGGATGAGGTCAGAAAGGTCGGACTTGAGCTTGGTATACCCCGCGATCTTGTGTACCGCCAGCCCTTCCCGGGTCCGGGTCTGGGTATTCGTGTAGTCGGTGAGGTAACACCGGAGAAGGTACATATCGTACAGGAAGCAGATGCTATTTATCGTGAGGAACTGACCCGCGCCGGCATTGATACAGGCCGGGGCCAGTTTTTCGCTGCCCTCTCCAATATGCGTTCCGTAGGAGTAATGGGTGATTTCCGCACCTACGATTACGCAGTGGTTCTCCGCGGGGTCTTCACCTCTGATTTTATGACCGCCGAGGCCGCCGAGATCCCCTGGAAGGTTCTCCAGACCTGCATGAACCGCATCATCAACGAGGTCAAGGGCGTAAACCGCGTCCTCTACGACCTTACAAGCAAACCCCCCGGAACGATTGAGCTGGAATGAATTGAAACAATCCCGCAAGCCTTGAAAATACTGGGTTTGCGGGATTTTTTATTGTCTTTTGAGTACAATTTGAGTACAAAATTAATAGTATAACGCTATTGGATGTAAAATATAGATCTTTTCTTGGCCCTTAAAGAGCCCTAACATTACTTGATTTAAAGTAGAATAAAAACCGGCAAAATCATTTGTTTGTGGTGGGGTGTTTTCTGATGAAATAATATTGGTGATGAACCCGAACATAGAGACATCTCCACCATATTTAAAAGCAATAATATTTGGATCATCACGAAAATTATTATCATCAAATGGAATTATCATATTATTTGTCATAATAAAACGGTTGTATGGAATGGTCTTCCTTATTATTTCAATAGTTTTTGAAATTTCCTTTCTTTCTGGTTCCGCATTATTTATAGTTGCTTCTATTTCTTTTATTTTTTCTTTAAGGTTTTTTACCAATTCTTTTCCCTCGGGGGACAATTGAGATCCTTTGGGGATTTGTGCACGTAATGCTTTAATGGTATCATTCGCTTGTTTTTGAGACTGTTCATTAAAATACCTTACAGCACCATTTTCAGAGAACAGATTTTGAAAATAATCAAAATCCAGAAAAGTAGGGTGTTCTTTTATAAGAATTATATCGCCAATAGAATTAGGAGTTTCGGTGATCTGTTTATTTGATAGTAAATAATTGAATACTTTTTCAAAGGCATAGTCGTGTAATACTTTCTCCTGTATGTTTTTTACTAGTTTTGATGTCGCTTCAATGTCAGAATCTGAATATTCCATATTGCCTTTTAGAGAAGCACCAATTCCAATTACCTTTGCACTTAAGTCTCCAGTAACATTTTCTGCAGAATTTGTTTGTGAAGAAATAGATTTTTCAATTTCTTTTTCGTTGCTTTTTTGAGTTAATAATCCTCGTTCAATTTGAGCAAGAAAAGAATTAATTGAGTCTTCATCATAATATAGAAATCTTTTCATATTTTACATCCCCTATTCTGGAATCTGATTTAGTTTGTTTCTTTTCTTTATTCTTGTATCATAGTCCAGCGGCTCAAAATGAGCTTTTGTTACTGGTACGTCAGAATAATACTCTATAACAGATTTCTTCCATTGTTCATAACTTTCCAGACTCTCGAAGTAGCTTTCAAAATCAGAACGATGCTCATATAGGCTATCTAGAAAGCTGCACAGATCGCGGTTATGTTTGTGATCACCATCTTTTCCCAAGAATTTAAGTGCACAATACCATCTATTCTTGTCGGACTCCACATCTGGCTTGTTTCTCTCCACTTCAAATCTCAGTTCATTAAGTTCACTTATCTGTAATATAGCTGAAACAACTTCTCCCAGATTGGAAAAGTGAATGGTATCATTGGACAATCCAAACAGCCAATCCAGGGAAATGTTGTATGTACTTGCAATTTTTAACAGGATATCCGTAGATGGAACAATGTTGCCCTTTTCATATCCCGATAAGGTTGATGGCTGTATGCCAAGGGCTTCGGCAAATTGGCGCTGATTCATATTAAGCGTATATGATCTGAAACGCTTGATCCTTTCTCCGATGATATTCTCATTATTATCAATATTCATTTCAGTTCACTCCTTTCAGACAAGTTTATCACAAATAGGATTATACGACAATAATAAAGATATTTATTTAAAATGAAAATATTTGTTGACAAAATATATTTTCGCTGATAATATTCACTCATAATGAATTATTTCAGTGACGCAGGAAAGGAGGTGCAACCATGGCGAATGAGAACAAAATCTACATTACTGCAGGAGAACTTGCGGAAATGCTGGATATCTCCATCGGACATGCGTACAAGATCATAAGGCGCATGAACGGTGAACTGGAGAAGCAGGGTTATCTTGTGATATCCGGCAAATTACCCAGAAAGTATTTTGAGCAGCATTGGTTTGGAATGGCAACAGCGTAAGAAACGGAGGTGATTTTAAATGAAAGCAGAAAGAGATCCCAAGACCGGAAAGTGGCTGATTCAGTATCGCTACACAGACTGGCAGGGGAAAAGACACAAGTCCATGAAGCGTGGATTTGTAACAAAGCGGGAAGCAGAAGAATGGGCGAGAGAATTCTTATCTAAAAAATCGCCGGACTTCAATATGAAGTTCAAGGATTTTGTAGCTCTGTATTTCGAGGATATGGAGACAAGATTAAGGGCGAGTACCATAAGCCGGAAGCACTATCTAATAGATTTGAAGATTCTGCCATATTTTGGAGATAAGCCGGTTAATGAAATATCCGTGGCAGATATCAGGGCATGGCAGAATGAAATGCTGAAAGGGGTGTATTCCCAGACATATCTTCGAGGCATGAATAATGAGATTAAAGCGATCTTCAACTATGCGGTCAAGTACTATGATCTGCCTCATAATCCATGTGTTAAGGCAGGTTCGATAGGCAGACATAGTGCGGATGAAATGGAGTTCTGGACAAAGGAAGAGTTTGAACAGTTCATTGAAACGATGATGAAGAAGAGGCAGTCCTATCTTGCATTTATGATCCTTTATTGGACAGGAATGCGTCTCGGAGAGATGCTGGCGCTTACAATCGGTGATATTGATATGGAAAACAGGGAGATTTCCATTACCAAGTCGCTTCAGAGGATGAAAGGAGTGGATGTAGTTACCGAGCCTAAGACCAGAAGAGGCATACGCACTATCAGTGTTCCTAAGTTCCTGATCGCTGATATTCAGGATTACATCAACAGTCTCTACAAGCCGGAAAAAGATGACAGGCTTCTGCCGATCACTAAGTATTTTTTGGAACATGAGATTAAGAGGGGAATAAAGGAGAGCGGCGTTAAGGATATTCATATCCATTGTCTGAGGCACTCAAACTGTGCTTTGCTTGCATCACTTGGATTTACTCCGGTTGAGATAGCAGAGAGGCTCGGACATGAAAAGGTAGAGACAACCTTAAACATTTATTCTCATGTGATGCCGGAAAAGAGGAACGGAGTCGCTGACAGGCTGGATCGTCTTTATGAGGAGGGAATGTAGTGAGTGGATTGGATAAGAACAGATTTCGCAATCAGACGATATGCTTTCGGGCGTCTTACGAGGAACGCCGGACTATTGAGGAACGCATGAAGATTATAGGAATCCCGAAAGGCAGGTTTTATCTTGATTCCGCATTGAAATCGAAGATTATCATATCTGTCGGTAAGTTTGAAAGCGACAAGCTCAGCCTTGAGATCCGAAGACTTCGCAGAGCCTTGGAGGATGCCGGGACAGATGATAATGATCTGTATGCCGCTCTTATGGATTGCCGGGTACTTTTTGAGCAGATGATCAGCGTGCTTGAAAGTAATTATGATAATCCGGCACACCGGGCACGCGATGAACCCGAGGAAAAATAAATGTCCCTGCAATCAGCAAGGACATTCATCACTGAAACTTAAGGACGTGCCTTTGTTCCAATGAATCTCGCAAATTTATTATAACAGAGGCTCTCCTTTATGGGAATACGCTTTATTAAAGAAGGAGGGCTAAATATATGCCTATTTTTAGGAAAATTAAAGAATATTTAACGGCCAGACAGGTGGCTGAACACTACGGCCTGAAAGTAAAGAGAAATGGAATGGCGTGCTGCCCGTTCCATGATGATAAACACCCCAGCATGAAAGTAGATGCCAATTTTTATTGCTTTGGCTGCGGGGCCCATGGGGATGCAGTTGGATATGTGGCGCAGCTGTTCGGGTTATCACAGTATGATGCAGCCTGTAGGATCATTGAGGATTTTAATCTACCTATAGAAACACATCCCACAAAAGATTATCCGGAGTACAGGAAAGCCAGAGACGAATGGCGCAGACAGAAAGAGGAACGGGACAGGATCATCATTATAAAAGAAAGATTCCGCCGCTGGTGCAGTAAAGCCATGGATGATCTGAGTGACAGTTACAAGGCTGTTCAGGAAATCAAGGAATGCTTCCGTTCCTGCTCGCCGGAGAAAGTGTTTTCCTCTCCGGAGTATGAGACAGCTGTTAAGGCAGAGCCGGTTATTGATTACTGGATGGATATCCTGTGTCTCGGATCCGAGGAGGACAGACAGGAACTTTTCATAAAAAACAGAAAGGGGGTGGGGCGCATTGCAGAAGAACTTAAAGGAGCGATCAGCAGGGTCCTTGATGGAAGTCGGACAGATACTGGATGCAGAAGAGAGCAGTGCGGATGATATCCGTGAGGATCTGGAAAAAACTGAGAAAGGCGGGGTCAGGCAGACGCTTAATAACTGTGTTACCGTGCTCCGCCGGGATCCCGTATTAAAGGGAGTCATCCGGAAAAATGAGCTTACTGAAAGGATGGACATCATAAAGCCTCTCGGATGGAAGCGCAGCGGTGGTACAGCCATAAGGGATACGGACATTTTCCAGATAGAACTATATTTGGAAAATGAATATGGTCTCATGAAAGACAGGCTGATAAATAAAGCGATAAGTATCGTGGCAAATGAAAATAGCTACCATCCCATAAGGGATTACCTTGAAAGCCTCACATGGGACGGGAAATCCCGGATAGATAAAGTGCTTACTAGTATATCGAAAAATAAATAACTGGTACAAATAATCATCCTGTAGTATAAT
>CAMVGV010000062.1 GCA_947167135.1 uncultured Lachnospiraceae bacterium | reverse complement strand
TCCATTGTCGGATGCTGATTCTATAAGATTATTGAGGGGGATGCGTAATTACTACCCTTAATCCAGCACTCTTCGTACCACTGCAGGCTTTCTGTAATATGCATTATCAATTCGTATTCCTGTTCGTCTGGAGTGGGCATTCACGATCTGGCCTCCGCCAATGTATATCCCCACATGCCCTATTCTGCCGCCACGGGCATAGAAGAACAGGTCTCCGGGCTGTGCCTCCGACGGTGAGATCTTTTTACCGACCGTGGACTGAGCCGCGCTGGTTCTCGGAAGATAAACATTGTACTTTCTGAAGATACTCTGCACATAGCCGGAGCAGTCGGCTCCCTTTGTGAGGCTGGTACCTCCCCATACATAACGGTTTCCGATAAACTGCTTCGCATAGTTTACAAGGCTTACCCTTACGTCCGAAACACCCTCGCCGTACTTAAGCTCCTTCATGCTCTGGGCCTTATCAAGCTGCTCGGCAATGGATACAAACTCCGAGCTTATCCAGCCCTCATCCTCATCGATCTCGATCTTAAGCCATTCCGAATCCTTATCCCCCTCGGTAACCACATATTCCTCATCTATCGGAACCATGGTGACCACCGCGGAATCTGTGGAAGGTTCCTCACGGACAAAAAGAGTTGTAGTCTTTATGGTAGCTACAAGGGTGATCTCATCCTCGGCTATTTCCTTTGCCTTCTCTCCGGTATACAGGAATTCAGTTTTACAGTAGCCATCAACCTTTCCGGATTTGATATGTGCCCAATTACCGGAAACATCAAGCATTTCACAGGCTGCGTGCTTTGTCATCTTGCCCACCAGCTCCGAATCCTCATCCGGAGCCTCTCTTATATTCAGATGGTCATTAACGTTGGCAATACCAAGATTCGTATATCCCGCGATGGTACCGTCATTATCGGCATCCACACCGCTTACATCGGAAGAAACGCTGTTATACTCCGCAGCGGCAGCACCGGCAGACAAAACCTCCTCCGAATGCTCCGAAATATCCCAGGTGGTGAAATAGGTGGCGATGTCATCAAGAACAGCTCCCGCTCCGGCAGACACAATGCTCAAGTTCTCTGCCCGGACTGTAACGGGAAACAGGAAAAAAATGAAGCTGCACACAGCAACAAGCACTGTAAAAAAGCAGCCCGGAAGAATACTAAAATTTCTCTTCAAATCTATATACATAAGCAAAATATCCGTTTGCAAAACTTACCGGGGAAATCTTCACCCCATCTCTCCCCCTCTGTGAGATGGGTGGTTTGAGTACGCCTCTTCCATCCTCAGGTTCCGGAGAGTGGTGGTTCCTGAGAGGGTTGTCCAAAACGCCGGTCCTTACGCTGCGTCCTTTGCAGCGTTAGTACCGCTGCGTTTTGGCCCAAAGCGGGAGCGTCCCTCGAAGGAACTGCCGCTCTTCGGAACCGTCCGGGTAATAACACCTCACGCCTTCGCCGACGCCTGCCTGACCGGCGTATTCTCACGCTCGGAATCCTTAATGGCAAAGGCAATATTGGTCGCATGATCAGCAACCCTCTCAAGACCCGAAATGATATCGGAATAGATCATTCCGGCTTCAGGAGTACACTCATTACGTTCAAGCCGTGCCACGTGGGCATTCTGCAGCTCTCTTTCCTTGCGGTCGATCCGGTCTTCAAGGGTTATGATATCCTTCATATGCTTGTCATCATCTTTAGAGAACATCTCGATCGAATAGTGCACGATCATATTGACCATATCAAGAAGCTCTCCCATTTCCTTCTGTGCAACAAGGGTGAAGGACGCATTCTTTTCTATTCTTTCCCTTGCCATATCCGCAACATTTTCGGCATGATCACCGATACGCTCGATATCATTTACCACATGGAAAAGAGCACCGATCTGACGGAGGTCATCCACCGGAAGGTTAACCTGGTTGATCTTAACAAGGTAATTGGTAATGGAATGATTAAGAAAATCTATATTTTTTTCCACTTCATAGACCTTAGCTATTTCTTCCTCGTCTAAGGTGATAAGGGCATTCATGGCGCGGTTCAGGTTCTCGCTGGCGAGATTGGCCATACGGTCAAGCTCCTTTATCGCATCAACAACCGCGGTAGCGGGTGAAAAGATCACATTGGAGCCGATATACTGAAGCTCGTACTGGGTCCTGTAGCCCACCTTTTCCTTGGCATCTCCGGATCTCGGAACGATCATATAGGTCATATCCACGATCTGCTTTGTGAATGGCAGGAGGACGATAACCTGGAAGATCTTAAAGGTGGTGTGTGCATTAGCTATTATACGTCCCGGGTTGTCGCCGGATATGGTGTGCAGGAACGAAAGAATAACGGGTTCCGCGAAAAGCAGTATAAAGAAAACGATAATTGTTCCGATTATATTAAAGATCAGATGAATAAGAGAAGCCCTCTTTGCGTCCCTTGTTCCCGCAAGACCTGCAAGAAGTGCCGGCATACAGGCTCCGATATTACACCCGAGAATGATATACATACAGATATCAAGACCAATAAGATCCTGATTTGCCATCAAAAGGAGAATAGACACGGTGACGGAAGAGCTCTGGATAAGAGATGTAAGTACAGCCCCCACAACGATACCAAGCACCGGATTCTGGAGACTCATAAGTATATCCGTAACCGCCTTCACATCCTTAAGTGAGGACATAGCGCTGGACATCTGGGAAAGACCCAAGAAAAGAACTCCGAAGCCCGTTACTATTTCGGCGATCTTTTTAACCATGGCATTTTTACTGAACATGGTACAGAGTGCGCCGCCAAGGAGAAATACCGGAGCCGCCTTTGACAGATTAAAGGAAACAAGCTGGGAGGTGACCGTGGTACCGATATTGGCACCGAGAACCGGACCCGCAGCCTGATAAAGGGTCATAAGCCCGGAATTTACAAATGATACGATCATTACGGTGCAGGCGCTGGACGACTGGATAACCGCAGTAAAAATAAGACCTATGAACATTCCCTGGACTCTGGTTCTTGTAAGTGTCTCAAGGATATTTCTGAGCTTCGCACCTGCTGCCCGCTCAATACTGTCCCCCATAACCTTCATTCCATACAGGAACAGTCCAAGGCCGCCCATCATCGGCAAAATGATTGATACTCCCAAATCAACCTCCGTTTTCAACACTCTTTCCGGCAAAATATTCCCTGCCGCAAAGCATATCGTTGTGCATTGTCTTTTTCAGTGTTTCCATACTGTCAAACTTCATTTCCTTTCTGTGGAAATGCAGAAGCTCAACCCTGATGTTTTCCCCGTAAAGATCATCATCAAAATCATAGAGAAAGGTCTCGGCATTTACTCTTCCCGAATCCTGTACCGTAGGCTTTATCCCGATATTCGTAATACTCCTGAGCCTGTCGGAGCCCAGAACAGTCTCCGAAAAATATACCCCGAACGGGGGAAGGAGCTTACTCGCCTCAGGAATGATATTAACAGTCGGCATATCCAGAACCCTGCTTCCGAGCTTCTTCCCGTAGGTCACCTTCCCTGAAATACTGTAGGGACGGTCAAGAAGGGCTTTGACAGTTTCCATATCCCCTGCCTTCAGCCTGTCACGGACCAGGGTGGAGCTGACGGTTTCGTCCTTAAACCTGACCTTTTCCACGACCATCACATCGTAACGTCCGGATGACATTTCCCTTAAAGAATCAATATTTCCCTCTCCGCCCTTACCGAAGCTCATATCCGGTCCGGCAGATATGAATCGGGCATTGAGTCCCCGAACGAGAATACGATTTACAAAATCCTCAGCCGGGATATTAACGGTATCCTCCCTCAAGGGATATTCGAGAAGATAATCTATCCCCCACTCACTAACAGCTTCCTCTCTCTCATAGTCAGTAGTCAGAAGCTCCGCCCTTTCACCGGAAAAATAGGCGCTGAAGGGTTTATCAAAGGTAAAGATAAGGGTCTTTAACTTAAGCTCCTGTGCTCTGCTTTTCAGGCTGCCAATAAGGCGCCTGTGTCCGAGATGTATCCCGTCAAACTTCCCGATGGCGATGGCTGTTCCCGGCTTTTCTGTTCCTTCGGATCTGAAAAAAGCCTCATATTCATCAATACCGTGAAATACTATCATAATCTGATCCCGGTCATAAAAACATCTTTACCGGCTTGGCCTGTCCGTTTTTTACGGAATAGACGGCCGCGAAAGCACCGTCCGAAGTATGAACCCTGTATTTCCCGTTCTTTAAGGACTCCGGTACGGAAAAAGTATTTCCGTTTTTTAATAAGCCTTCGCTCCTTCCCCTGACCGTAATTGACGGAAGGGAGGAAAATACGGACTCCGTGCTCTTAATATAGCCTTCTATTTTCCCTTCAAGGACAAGCTTTTCCACCTGCTTTAATCTGAGCGCTTCATCAATCGTGTACTCTGAGACCCTGGTTCTTTCAAGGCTTTCCATGGCTGCGCCTATCCCAAGCTTTTCCCCGGCATCCCTTATTAGGGAGCGGATATAAGTACCCTTTCCGCATGAAACATCAAATGCCACGAAGGGATAAGCATAGCTTTTTATCACTATTTCCCTGATTTCAACGGTGCAGGGCTTACGCTCTACGGTAATACCCTCTCTTGCGAGCTCATAAAGCTTCTTCCCGTTTACCTTCTTTGCCGAATACATGGGCGGTATCTGCTCATATTTTCCCTTAAATGACAAAAAAGCATCTTTTACGGCTTCAATACCGGGTTCCGAGCCTTCGGGAACAACCTTCTCCGACAGCACCTTCCCGGTCATATCCTCCGTATCCGTAGTGACACCGAGCCTGGCAACCGCAGAATACTCTTTATCCCTTTCCGTTAAAAGACCAACGGTCTTTGTGGCTTTTCCGAGGCACACCGGCAGAACTCCCGTAGCTTCCGGATCCAGTGTTCCGCTGTGTCCTATCTTTTTCATCCTGAGTATCCCTCTTAAGACAGAAACCACATCATTGCTGGTATATCCCTTTTCCTTATTGATGATCAGTATCCCGTCGTAAGACATAGATAAGGCCCTCAGGAATCCATAAGCTGTTTTTCTATTTCAGCCGAGATATTATTAAGGATATCGTGATAGGTACCGCTCATTGAGAAGCCAGCGGCCTTTTTGTGGCCTCCGCCCCCGAATTTTTTTGCGATATCCGCAACATTAAGCCTGTTGCTCGCCCTCATTGAGACCTTGTATAATAGCTGCTCATGGGAGCTTTCGTACATGAATATCGCGCAGTCAACGCCTTTTGTTTTGTAGAGCTGGTTTGCTATCCCGTCGAAATCCTTTCCGCCAACACCGTAAAACTCCATAGTCTTATGGTCGATCACGGAGGCTATGCAGTGACCATCCATAAAGAGTATACTTTCCATTATGGCCCGGCCCATGATCTGATTCTGGACATAGGTCTTTTCGTAGTAGCTCTTATTGATGATCTCGGTAAAGTCAAAGCCGAACTCGATAAGCTGCCCCACTATCTCAAGGGTATGGCGTGAGGTATTGGAATACTGCAGTATTCCGGTATCATGAATGATACCCGTATAAATACAAACGGCAATGTCCTTATCCAGCTTATCCTTATCAATCAGGTCAAAAACAAGCTCGGATGTAGAGCTCGCATCCGGAAATATATGGGAATGATTCCCGAAGCCTGCATTGCTGATATGATGGTCTATGCACGCCGTATCCCGGGCCGCTTCAAAAAACCTTGCTGCATCACCCAGCCTGTCCATATCCCCGAGATCAAGGGCGATAAAAAGGTCATACACCTTATCCGGAAGTTCCTTATCAAGCACGGTGATCTCGTTATATCCCTTCATGTAAGCATAGATATCCTGAGGCTCTTCGAGATAGAGCGTTACCTCCTTTTCGGGATATACCTTTTTTATATAATTATATAATGCGAGGGTAGAACCCACCGCATCACCGTCAGGCCTTACGTGGCCCGCCAGTGCAACGGATTCTGCCCCCTTAAGTACTTCATCAAGCTTAAACATCTTCTTCTCCCCGCATTGCGCGGCTTTCTTCATCATGCTTCATTACGTCATCGATCTTCTTTGACATATCAACGCCGTATGCAATGGAGCTGTCCATTAAAAAAACAATCTCCGGCGTATTTCTTAAGTTTACAATCCGGGCAAGCTCCCTTCTCACAAAGCCCTTTGCGGAATCAAGCCCCTCTTTTGTTGCATCCCTGTCCTTTTCATCTCCGAGAACACTTATATACACCTTGCAGGTCTTCAGATCCGGAGCCACAAAAACATCGGTAACAGAAGTAAAGGGACTGACTCTCGGATCCTTCACCTCCCGGATTATGGAGGAAAGCGCCCTCTGAACCTCACCGTTTATTCTGTTGTTCTTCGCAGAGTTTTTTCTCACTTTCTTTCAACCTCTACCATCTTGTAACATTCAACGGTATCAAGCTCCTTTAGGTCATTAAAGTCCTCAAACACAAGACCGCATTCGTAGCCTTCCCTGACCTCCTTGACATCATCCTTAAATCTCTTTAAGGATGCAAGCTTTCCTTCGTGTATCAGCTCACCATCCCTTGTGATCCGGACGCTGCAGCCTCTTTCAACTATTCCGTCGGTTACATAGGATCCCGCGATATTACCGATCTGGCTCGCCTTAAAGATCTGACGGATCTCCACGTGTCCGATTATCTTTTCTTCAAATACCGGAGCGAGCATTCCCTTCATGGCAAGCTCCATATCGTCTATTGCCTGATAGATGACCTTATAGAGCCTGATATCCACTTCCTCCTGCTCAGCGCTCTGCTTCGCCATATTGTCCGCCTTAACGTTAAAGCCGATGATAATGGCATTTGATGCGCTGGCAAGGATCACATCGGATTCACTTATGGCTCCGACTCCGGAATGGATGACCTTCAGGGCAACCTCTTCATTAGAAAGCTTGAGAAGCGAAGTCTTCAGTGCTTCCACAGAGCCCTGTACATCGGCCTTTATGATTACATTGAATTCCTTTAAGTCGCCCTCCTTGATCTGTGAATACAGGTCATCAAGGGACATCCTGGTCTTCGTATCCCGTAAGAGCTCATTCTTCTGCTGAGCCTTAAAGGTGTCTGCGAAATTCTTGGCTTCCTTGTCGGACTCGGGTGATACGAAGATCTCTCCTGCTTCAGGAACATCATCAAGACCCAGTATCTCCGCAGGCGTGGAGGGCGTAGCCTCCTTTATCCTCCGTCCGTTTTCGTCAAGCATGGCTCTGACTCTGCCGTGACAGGCTCCAACCGCAATGAAATCACCGACATGTAGTGTCCCCTTCTGAACCAGGATACTTGCGACCGGACCCCTGCCCTTGTCAAGGCGGGCTTCAAGCACAAGGCCTCTTGCCTTTCTGTCCGGATTTGCCTTGAGCTCCAGAACGTCAGCAGTGAGAAGTATCATTTCAAGGAGCTGGTCAATTCCCTCTCCGGTCTTCGCGGAAACCGGAACATATACCGTTGAACCACCCCAATCCTCGGGAATAAGCTCATACTCGGACAATTCCTGTTTAACCCTCTCAATATTTGCACTGGGCTTATCTATCTTATTAACCGCAACGATTATCTCAACTCCGGCAGCCTTCGCATGGTTTATGGCTTCCACGGTCTGTGGCATAACTCCATCGTCTGCAGCTACTACAAGTACAGCAATATCGGTAGAGCTGGCACCTCTCATTCTCATGGCCGTAAAGGCTTCATGACCCGGTGTGTCCAGGAAGGTGATCTTCTGACCCTGTATCTTTACCATATAGGCACCGATAGCCTGGGTAATACCACCGGATTCCTTTTCCGTAACCCTTGTAGCACGTATCTTGTCAAGCAGTGATGTCTTACCATGGTCTACGTGGCCCATTACGCAGACAACAGGAGGACGCTTTATGAATGTTGATGCATCCTCTTCCTCTTCCTTCAGAAGCTCCGCAATGACATCCACCTTCTTCTCATGTTCACACAGGATGTCGAAGTCGGCTGCGATATTCTCGGCCTCTTCGTAGCTCACTTCAGAATTCAGTGTCACGACCTGACCTGTAAGGAAAAGCTTCTTTATGATCTGTGACGCCTGTATCTTCATATGATCCGCAAGATCACGAATGGTAACAGTCTCAGGTATCACGATAACCTTGATTTCTTCTTCAACGGGCTTCGGAGCCGGCTGGGGCTTTCTGAATCCATGGGGATTGAACTTCTTCCCTGCCTTCTCCTCCATGCTTGCCTCTAGTACTGCGTCTTTCCTTCTCCTTGCTTCGGACTGCCTTCTCCTGTCGGCATCGGATCTTCTTCCCTGTCCTCCTTTTTCCGGAGCCGCCCCCTGAGGGCCTCCCGGAGCGCTGCCCCGGCCCTGCGGGTTCTTTCCGTAGGCACCCGGTCTTTCATTTCTTGAACCAGGGAAAGGCCTAGCGCCGTTATTCCCAGCAGTACGATAATTCTGTTGAGGAGCTTTTCCGTTTTTGTTGCCTTCCTGAATGCCATTATTAACGCCTCTTCTCACTCCCGGAGTCTGAGCAGCTCCTGAGCGCATACGATCATAAACATTTCCGTAGATCTTCCTCGGTCCTACAGATGCTGCAGGCTGAGTGCTCTGCTCTGCTTTTTCCGGAGCCTTAGGTGCCTCTTCCCGTGTAACGGTCTCTTCACGGGTCTCCAGAATCTTTACTTCCTCCTCCTTTTCCTTCGGAGGGAGCTTTATACCTTCAAAAGCATCGGGGCTTGCAACCTCGGTATGCTTAAAGGTCTTCTTTACCGTTTTTTCCGGATCCTCTATCTTTCCGCCGCTTATCCTGTATACCTGGCGTCCTGCATTTGATCTGCTGTTCCCGCTTACACTGTTCCTGTTGTTCGTGGCAAAGATTATATGCTTCTTTTTCGGAGGAGCATTCTTTACGGGAGCCTTCGGCTTTTCCTGAGGCTTGTCCTTTGTAACCCCGGCAGCCTGGGCCGGCTTTGCCGCGTCCTTCTCCGGCTTTATAGCAGCTCCGGAACCTGAAGCCTTCTCGGCCGCCTTTCCTTCCGTATTTCCCGGATCATTCTTTTTCTCTTTTCCGGAGGCGTCAAACCTTACACGTACCATAGAGGCTTCTTCATCACTGATCTTATTCATGTGGCTCGTTACATTAATGCCCTTGCCGTTCAGGAATTCAATGACATCTTTATTGGAAACATCTATCCCCTTTTCCTTTAATTCCTTTGTTAGCTTTAATATCTGAATACTTCCCATATCCTGTCGATGCCACTCCTTTCTTACACCAAACGAACAGCCGGAATATCAATTCTTCATAATGCCCGGTTTACCGGGCGTCACCTGCGGCTTTGCAAATGACTGTTCTGAGTATTTACTCCTTCAAAAGCTTATAAATAGATCTCCCCAGTCCCTCATCGGTAACTGCGGCAACTGTACGGCTCGGCTTTCCGAGGTGCCGTCCCAGCGCCTCCTTTGATCCCAATGAAACAAAAGGAACATCATAATACGTGCATTTATCATTAAAGGTCTTTTTACTTCTGTCAGAGGCCTCATGGCTTACTATAACCAAAAATGCGGTACCGTTTCTGATGCTTTGAAGCACCGTATCCTCTCCGCTTACTGTTTTCCCTGCTCTAGTCGCCATCCCCAGAAGCGACAATGCCTTTTCTTCCTTCAAGCTCAGAAATCTCCCTGAAAACCCGTTCCTTGTCCTCTGTCTTTATCTTTGCCCTAAAGGATCTCTCGAGGGCATTCTTCCTGTATGAGCGTTCTATACAGGACGGTTCCCTGCAGATATAAGCGCCCCTTCCTTCGGCATATCCCGTTTTGTCAAGGGAGACAATCCCCTCTCTGTTCCGGACGATCCTTATAAGCTTACTCTTTTCAATAATCTGTCCGCAGCTCACGCATTTTCTGCAGACTTCCCTTACCTTATCCAATGCGCTGATTAATAATCTCTCCTCCTGTCATCCTGAGCCCTCTTCATGTCATCCTGAGCACTCTTCCTGTCATCCTGAGTCCTCTTCCTGTCATCCTGAGTCCTCTTCCTATCATCCTGAGCACTCTTCCTGTCATCCTGAGCACTCTTCCTGTCATCCTGAGCGAAGCGAAGGATCTTTATGCAGTTATAGAAGCTTCTTCACTCTGCCGTCTCTTTGTCAGAAGAGTCCTCTTCATCCGGCGCTTCCTCTTCATTCAGGGCTGCCTCTTCATCCGGCGCTTCCTCTTCGTTCAGAGCGCCATCTTCAACCGGAGCTTCCTCTTCATTCAGAGCACCATCTTCAACCGGAGCTTCTTCAGAGTATTCACCCTCTTCCTCATATTCCTCGGGTCCGATGTAATTTCCGTCCTCATCATAATACTCCTCATCATATTCGCCCTCTTCATCGACGAGATAATCCTCCATACGGAAGCCGGGAGCATCCTTTGCCTGTGTCTCGGACTTGATGTCGATCTTGAAGCCTGTGAGCCTTGCGGCGAGACGGGCATTCTGTCCTTCCTTACCGATGGCAAGACTAAGCTGATAATCGGGAACCACTACCTTTGCGGTCTTCTCGTCCCCGTCAACTATAGCAGAAACAACCTTTGCCGGAGAAAGGGCGTTCTCTATAAAGATAGCCGGATTTTCATCCCAGTTTATGATGTCTATCTTTTCTCCGCCAAGCTCGTCTACAACAGCATTTACCCTTGTACCGTTAAGTCCCACGCAGGCACCTACCGCATCTACGTCCGGGTTATTGCTGTATACCGCGATCTTTGTGCGGCTTCCGGCCTCTCTGGAAATACCCATTATCTCCACGGTACCGTCCGCCACCTCATTAACCTCTTTCTCGAAAAGCTTCTTTACGAGCTCGGGATGGGTTCTGGATACCAGTATCCTCGGTCCCTTTGTGGTGTTCTTTACCTCCAGTACGTAGACCTTTACCCTGTCATGGATATTCAGGAATTCTCCCCTTACCTGCTCTCCTTCCGAAAGGAAGGCATCGGCCTTACCGAGATTTATGCTGATATTCCGTCCGATATACCTCTGGACGGTTCCGCTTACGATATCATGCTCACGCTGTGAGAACTCGTTAAATACAGAGTTTCTCTCCTCCTCACGGATCTTCTGGAGTATCACATTCTTTGCATTCTGCGTGGCGATACGTCCGAATTCCTTACTCTTTAATTCTACCTTAACTGTGTCGCCGATATTTGCCTCCGGATCGATTGCCATGGCATCATCCGTGCTTATCTCCAGAACCGGATCGTTGACCTCTTCCACTACGGTTTTTTCTGCATAAAGGAAATAATTGCAGGTCTCTCTGTCGATCTCGCAATGAACATTTTCGCTCCGTCCCCCGAAATTATTCTTGCAGGCGGTAAGCAGCGAATTCTCTATCGCCTCGAAAAGAGTTTCACGGTTTATCCCCTTTTCTTTTTCAAGAAGGGTAAGTGCCTGCAGGAGCTCTGTATTGATCCCGTTATTCTCCTGAACTTCTTCCTTTTTCTTTTTCATTTTTCTTCTCCTGATAGTTTAATATATGTATATGTGATTCAGTGAATTTGTAAATCCGGAAACCCTGATCCGTCACCCTGGGCATTTCCTGTCATCGAAGGATCCTACTCCTCCATAAACCCCGGCGAAGAGATCTCCATAGTGTACGCATCCTTGATATAATCCTCCTTATCCAGGATCTTACTGACCCTGCGGCTCACAAGGACACAGTCATCAATGGTGATACCGCCTTCCTTATCTATGTATGCTCTAAGGTAATAATTTCCGTTTTCCTTAACGTACTCGGTCTTTATGAGTGTGAAGCCGTTTTCGTCCGTCACGGGCCTGACGAGCTCCGCAAATCTTTCGGCGATCTGTGTTTCAGTCATTTTATACCTCTGTCAGAGTATCTGTCCCTTATATTAACCTGTCAGATACCTTCACAGTAAAAGAGTGGGCTTTCGAAAGCCCACTCACAAGTTACGCTGATAATATAACACCAGGATTTTGGTGCGTCAAGTGACAGCCCAAAAAAAGTACTTGATTTTTTTCAATTATACGTGTATCATTCTCTTTGCGCGGCTCGTTGGTCAAGAGGTTAAGACGCTGCCCTCTCACGGCAGAATCACCGGTTCGATTCCGATACGAGCTACTCTTAACAAGGTCCCGAAAGCCAGTAATAATAAGGTTTTCGGGATTTTTTAATGCTCGAAATAGAATAAAAGACGCAGAAATACTTTACTTAAACAAGTGAACGTCGTATTATTTCTATACAAGGTGTGGGTCTGCATTGGATATATGCGGTTCGCCACACCACTATTTATTAAGTTTTACATATACCCGGACACATCATATTCTCGGCGTGCCTTGAATCCGCTCTTTCGTTCCCTCGAATCACCCTTGCATCAATCAATATTCTTTCTTTGATAACCTCATGGAACTTCAAACAAATCCACTTCGGTATAATCTCCCACGACCTGCGAGAGTCTCGTAATAGATTTTTCCACAACTTGTGGAAGAATCGAATGTGAAGATTTATTTATGAACAGCTCCTTATATCTTTTTGGGAACAAACTCTATACGAAGAGTGCTGTCCAACGCATCAGCAAGGCGCTTAAGAAGTGCTATACTCGGATTTCTGGTTCCTTTTTCAAGACGGCTGATATCTGCCTGACTGATCCCGCTCTTCTCGGACAACTCCGATTGTGTCAACCCTGCATTAATACGGGCATCAAGTATTGCTCTCTTTATATCCATTTCGGGCTGTAATGCTTCATATTCTTTCTTGAATTCAGGATCCATCATCAGTTCTTTTGTTAATTCCTGTAAATCACTCATATGTGCCCGCCTCCTTCCTGCGGAAATAATCATCTCTGCGGCGCTTTGCCAGATCTATCTCTCCCTTTGGTGTCTTCTGCTGCTTTTTAACAAACCCGTTAGTGGCAATAATCAGTTTGTCTTTATCGAAGAAGTACAATATCCGGACTATATCACTGCCCTCTGTTGTCCTTACTTCAAATATTCCATCATCCAGTTCTTTAGAAAGAGGTTCCCGTGCCAGATTACCATATTCCTCCAGCAAATGAAGGTCTGCCACTACCTTTGCTTTCATTTTCAGATTCAGACTCCGGATAAATACTCCTACCGGTTTACTCCCGTCCTCGAATCTGTAAAAATCCACCTTAAAATTTGACACTTATCGATCCTCTTGATATGCTATATGTAACATATTTCATATTACTTGTCAATTTTCTATATGAGAAAAGCATCTCCCTTAACTGGAAATGCCTTGATCAGGTATCATTATTGCAAAAAGCCTGTAAATACAGTATTTTCACGGGTTGATTGTAAAAAAATCAGCAGATTCTGTTGCTGACGCATTATAAATCAGCAGCGAATCAGCAAGCCATTTTTTAAGGGTAAAAAAATTTTTAAAATTTTTTCTGATAAGCTTTCGATTTACATAAATCTATAATCATTCACCTCAGATCTAGACTTTTCGAGATATAGTACCTATATCCCAGTTCCCTGCAGCGATCCTGGATCTTCTTTTTTAATCGTCCTTTTTTCGTATACTCCAGAAGAAAGACCTCTTTACCCTGTTTCTTTACTGCTTCCGTATAGGCGAGGTAGTAATCACGGTCTTCTTCACTGCTTTCCTTGAACTTATTCCTGTCATAATCTTTAATAGCAGTGAAAACGGTCTCCTGATTTACTCCGTCAAGTATCATCTCTGCGGCTCCGCCTTTTTCCAGGTATTCCATGACAAAGGCATCACCGCCGTTAATTATCACGTCCCCCTTTTCTTTCAGGCCTCTGAGAATGGTTTCTACTCCGTCATAAATAGTCTCCCTGTGATACTGATAATATACATCGATATTGTCCACGAAATATCCATCTACACCGGTATCCTTTATCTTCTCAGAAAGATCCTTCAGGATAAAATCCTGCCACTTTGAACTTGAAACATCCACCCATCTTTCATCGGGCCAGTTATCGTATTTGCCAAATGTTATATCAAGATATTCGTTGTAATAATCCCTGTAATTCTCAACAGCCCCGACATTAATATAGCTGTAAACCCTGTGTCCCCGCTCTTTAAGTGTCTGAATATCATCCTTGTCAAAGCCATTCTGTACATCCAGAACTATGGTCTCATATTTCCTGAACTTTCTCATGGCTTTCTTACCGGCATTCACACCAAGGAAAACTCCATAATCATATTTTATCGGATCCTTTCCGACAGCGGGATAAGCCTGCACATTAAGACACAAAAACACCACTGAAAGTAATATTACGGAAATAATTGCCACAAAGATTTTTTTCTTATGAAATCCCACTTGTATCCTCATTTTCTCCTGTAAAATAAAAATGCCCTGACCAGGCTGCCGGAATCAAACCGGCCACCCGATCCGGGACGAGAGAACCACATTATGTTTTGTGAATAATTGAAATATTCATGTTCTGTTGTTGACCGGTCCGCTGAAATACAGTGAGTGTAACTGCCTGTGCCGGAAATACTGTCTGAATTTCTCTTTATTCAGGTAACATCCGATCAGAACCCGGTCTTTCTTTTCCGTTACGTGCTTTATACGGCTCCTGCCCGTCATGATGTCCGTTTCCATCTTGTCATCCATCCTGAAGGAATCCTTGAACTGGAAATGAAGATCATCATCCTCGTGGATCCTTGCCACGAAGGGAGCATC
>CAMVGV010000061.1 GCA_947167135.1 uncultured Lachnospiraceae bacterium | reverse complement strand
CTTCTCCGACGGCCTTTTTTACACTCTCCATTTTTTCTTTCTCAATTATAAGGGGGATTATCCGCATTCCCGCAACATGCTGCCCTTTCTTTACAGGATAATTATTGTGGACCGTTGCTATCATCATCTGTCCGAAGGAATTTACCCTGTAGAGCTTTTCGGCGTCGATCTTTAAGAGTCCGTCGCACTCCGCGATAAGCTCGATCTTTCCCTCCTTTATATCCTCTGTCCGTGTAAGGTGATCGTTTTTACAGAGATCATAAAGAACAAGGGCTGCATCGTTTTCATGCATCATGTTCTCATTAACTTCCCAGATATAAATATGGTCCTTTCCCACTGACAGAAGTACGGGGATATCCTCCTCCTTTATAATGTGACCCTTTCTGAAAACAGGACCCTTGCTCTCTCCTCTTACTATCTTCGTGATATCGTGGCAGAGCATCTGCCCCACGGCTTCTTCGGTTTTAAGTAGTTTCATGGGTTTTTCCTTTCTCGTGTAAGATTCTTCGCTTCGCTCAGAATGACAGGTGGCATCTATAAGATCCTTCGCTTACGCTCACCGCATCCTCCTCACTCCTTCAGATACAGAATGTCCTCCTCGCGGATCTTAAGGTATGAGGGATTCCCCTTTTTCTCTATAAGCGGCCAGAGGGAACGCTCCGCAAACCAGCTTATGGTCTTTTTCCCCTTTATGTAATATTTTCTCTCAAAGGGCAGCTCGTGACTGGATAAGAGGTCAAAACGAAGGCAGTTCTCCTCTCCCTCTCCCCACAGCGGCTCGAACTGGTGAGCCCGGTATCCGATACACACCGTTTCCTCGGGTACAGGTTTTTTTACCTTAAGTGTCACACCCCAGTCAAGAGCTTCAAGGGTGTGGCTGTCTATTATACTGATATCCGAAATATTCTTGCAGCCCGTAAGTATGGCAGCTGTCCTGGTGCCCGGGGCTTCAAAGATATGCTTTGTTTCCCCGTGGTTTTCTATATGCCCCCTGTCCATTATGATTAGGCTCTCACTGAAGCGGTAGATCTCATCCCTGGAGTGTGACACCATTATCACCGTCCCGGGATAGTCGTCAAGCATCGAAAAAAGCTCCTCCTGCATATGATCCCTCAAATGTGAATCAAGTGCGGAAAAAGGCTCATCTAGAAGAATGGCCTCCGGCTCGTAAACCATTATCCTGGCAAGCGCTACCCTCTGCTGCTGTCCGCCTGAAAGCTCGGAAGGGAGCCTTTTCTCCAGACCCTTAAGCTTAAATTTATCGATGATATTTAAGACCCGTTCCTGTGTTTCCTCCCTGTTCTTCCCCTTTAGTCCCGCTCCGATATTGTCCGCCACGTTCATGGTGGGGAAAAGGGCGTAATTCTGGAAGAGATATCCCGTATTTCTCTTCTGCGGCTTTATATCCTTCCTTTTTTCCGAGTCGAAGAGAACTCTGTCATTTAATACTATCCTGCCCTCATCCGGCCTTTCTATCCCGGCTATCATTTTAAGAGTCATGGACTTTCCCGCCCCGGAGCTTCCCAGTATCCCTATCCTCCTTGAGCTGTCGGAAAGCTCTGCATCAAGGCTGAAGCCCTGAAGCTTTTTCTTCAAGCGTAATTCTATCCCCATCTTTTCACATTCTTCTGTGTCTTTCCGGCTGCCAGGTTCATAAGAACTATTGCCGCAAAGGCAATGATTATAACGATAAGTACCCAGATCCCTCCCGTCACATAGTCCTGATCCTGCATAACAAGCGCTATCCTCTGGGAAATGGTGGCTGTTTTTCCCGGAATATTTCCCGCGAGCATCGAGGTTGCTCCGTATTCCCCCAGGGCTCTTGCGAAGGTCAGTATTGTGCCGCTGATAAGTCCGGGGCCGGCTGTGGGGATCACGACCTTAAAAAAGATCTTATTTTCAGACATTCCAAGGGTTCTTCCCGCATAGACCAGGTTTATGTCTATAAGCTCAAAGGCCGCCCTTGCATTCCTGTACATAAGAGGAAAAGCAATGACGGTCGCCGCTATAACACAACCTAAAAAGCTCTGCACCACCTTTATCCCATATGTGTCCCAGAGAAAGATACCGAGAGGGCGCCTTTTGGAGAATAAAAAGAGCAGAAAGAATCCGGCTACCGTCGGAGGCAGCACAAGCGGCATGGTCAGAAACCCGTCCACCACGGCTTTAAGAGGTGATCTCATATTCATTACCGCCCTCGCTGCAAAGATCCCAAGAAAAAAACAGAGGATTGTGGCAACAATCCCCGTTTTCAAGGATATCCATAAGGGACTCCAGTCAAGTGAACCCAATATCTCAACGAAGCTGTCCATTCATCAGATTCCTTTATACATCAGTGTCAAAATAGCAGCTTTCAAAGATCTCCTTTGCCTCGTCGGAGGTTACGAATTTCACAAAATCAAGAGCTGCCGCCTTTTCTGTTTCGTCTGCCTCATCATTTTTTACCTGGGCTATGGGATAAATCACGTTCCCCGTAAGGTCATAGGGGATCTTTTCAAGGATCTTCACCTTATCCTCATATCCGTAGGTATCGGAGAAATAGGTGGTACCCACCTCCGAAGATCCCTCTGTCACTGCCGCAAGTACCTTTGAAACATTGGACTGCTCGGATATCTCCACTCCGCCAAGCTGATCTGAGATCTCCTTTGTGGTGATCTTCGAAACATCCTCCACTTCCTTTAGCATCCCCGCATTCACCATGGCCTGCCGGGTATAACGTCCGACAGGAACGGAGCCGTCCGCCAGAGCTATGGATGAAGCCTTTCCTATATCCTTAAGACCCGTGACTGCCGTACCGCTGTCATTCAAGGTGATGACGCATACCTGGTTATTTACCACATCCGCCCTGGTGCCATCGACAAGAAGCTTATCCTCTTTTTCAAGAGTGTCCATCTGCTTCTTTGCGGCAGAGAAGAATACATCACAGGCATATCCCTCCTCTATCTGGGTAAGCAGAGTTCCGGAGGAATCCGCATTGAAGCTTATCTTCACCTCCGGATGCTTTTCATTGTAGGCTGCTGCCACCTTCTCCATTACGTTACTTAAGGATGCAGCAATAAATACCTGTATCTCGGTCTCTGACGGAGCCACATCCCCTGCGGGCTCTTTAAGCGCTTCCGCTTCCTGAACAGCCGGAGCTTCCGCTTCCACGGCTGCCGGAGCTTCTTCCCCAGATCCTGCAGGAGATTCTGCCTCGGGCTCCGCCGGAGTCTCCGCCCCGGCATAATTTAAGGATCCGCAGCCCGGAAGGCTTAGGATAAGAGCTGCGGCAATTACTGAAGCAAGTATTTTTCTGACATTGTTTTTCACAAAAAAGACCCCCCTTTTTCCGATCGTTATATTCTACCGCGAATAACGCTCGGCTGTAAAGGGGGGTTACCAAAAAATATTGTTTATTTCTACTTTATCCTTTTTCCCGCCACTATCTTTCCGCTTATATACCTGTCATCTCCGAGGTAGATAAAGCGCTCTGCACGTTCCATGACACTCAGATCCTCCCTTGTGGTTGGAATGCTCATATCGTCAAGGATCAGTGCATCAAAGGAATAGCCCTTATCAAAACTCCCGACCTTACCGAAGAAAGCTCCTCCTCCCTTTGTCGCCATGTAGAAGGCTTCCGGAAAGGCCAGTGCCTTTGTGTCCCTGTCATAAAGCCTGTTCCTTAGTTTCGAAACCTGGATCGCTGACCTTACGGCGTTTATCATTGAGGCCGTGTGTCCTCCCGCCACATCCGTTGCAAGACCCACATTCATACCCTTCTCAAGGTACTTTTTTACCGGAGCGGCACCGGAAGAAAGATTTGTATTCGAATCCGGGCTGTGTGCAATGAACACGTTATTTTCCAATAGGATCTCCTGCTCTTCTTCCTCCGACCATACACAGTGGGCCATGATGCAGGGTATGCTTTTTTTAAGTATCCCGGCCTTAACATAGCTGTCTGCATAGCAGGAGGTATCTGGCTCCAGGTTGCTTACCCACTTTATCTCAGACAGATTCTCGGACAAGTGGGACTGTACCGGAGCAGCATATCTCTCCGCGAGCTCCGAAAGCCCTGTCATAAGCTCTCTTGAGCAGCTTGGTGTGAACCTTGGAGTGATGATCGGCCTTGTCCGTGAAAAGCCCTTTTTCGCTGCTTCATCAAGCCACTTTTCCGTTTCCGAAAGGGATCTCCCGGTATCCTCCACATAATAATCCGGGACATTCCTGTCCATATTTACCTTTCCGACAAAGGTCACGAGTCCGCTTTCCTCGAGCATTTCCATAAGCCTTAAGGTAGCTCCCCTATGGGATGTGGCAAAGACCGAGGCACGGACCGTAGCCCCGTTAATTAGTTCCTCCGTAAACAGCCGGTAGGCTTTTTCCGCATAGCTTAAGTCACTGTATTTTGCCTCCTCCGGGAATGTATAGGTTTCAAGCCAGGGCAGCAGCTCTATATCCATGCCGTTTCCCCTGAACTGGAACTGTGGAGCGTGGATATGAAGATCCGTAAACCCCGGGATTATAAGCTGTCCCCCGGTCTTAATAAGAGGGAGATCCTTATACTCCTCCGGCAGCTTCGTAAATACCCCTTCCGAGATACCGTCCTTACAGACAGCGTAGGCATCTTCAAAGCAGTTCATTTCATCCTTATCTTTACTGTAGACAACGGCTCCGTGCAGCACGAAGCTCAATCTGTCACGCTCGGTCATATCGCACATATTTCCTTTCAAAATTTAAGAACAGTCGTAACTTTTCAAAACAGTCACTTGCGGAACCGCAAGAGACGATAAGATTCTTCGCTTCGCTCAGAATGACACCGTTCAAATAACAATGAGTTCTCAGAAAAATCTTCTTATATCAAACAAAAAGTTATTAAACTTCCCGAAATCGTATAGACAGAGGAAGCAATAATTGTTAAAATTTTATATTATTATTCTACTTTCCGCCAGTCATTTCGGAAAAACATCGTATCTGTTCTGAACAGCTGCAAACATCGTTTTAATTCATGGCTGTCGAACCCGCTTCTCTCATGGAACGGCAGCTTTGGGAGAGATAAAATGAATAAGGAAAGCCTGAAAAAAATAATCGACGTTGCCTCCGGACGGGAAAAAGCCGACTTAAGGATAAGAAACTGCCGGGTCATAGACGTTTTTAACCGGGAAATATTCGATTCGGACGTCTATATAAAAAACGGCTTTATTGCAGGCTTTGGGAATAATGATTTCCCTGATGCCCGGGAGGAATATGATGCAAAAGGGCGTTTCCTTGCCCCGGGTCTCATTGACAGTCACGTTCATATAGAATCAAGTCATCTCTCCCCTATGGAATTCTCAAAAGAGGTAGTTCCCCACGGAACAACTACGATAATCGCAGACCCTCACGAAATATGCAATGTATGCGGTCTGGACGGCTTCGACTATATGCTGGAGGCAACGGAAAATATTGCCCTTCAGGTATTTCTACAGTTTCCATCCTGTGTCCCCGCAACCCCCTATGAAAATGCGGGGGCGGTATTAAAGGCTCCCGAGATACAGTCCCGTATTGATGATGACCGGGTGAAGGGTCTCGGAGAGCTTATGGATTTCGTGGGCGTATGCAGGGCAAAGGATACTGTTCTTGACAAGATAATGGTCGCCAAAAAAGCCGGGAAGCTTATCGACGGCCACAGTCCCGCCCTCTCCGGAACTGATCTTGATGCTTACTCTGCCGCCGGGATACGCGATGACCACGAATGTTCCACGGTTAAGGAGCTGAAGGACAGGATACGAAGGGGTATCTACGTTCTATTAAGAGAGGGAACGGTCTGCCGTGATCTCCTTAATCTCCTGCCCGGTGTCAGTGAAAGTAACTACAGATTCTGCCTGTTCTGCACGGATGACCGTCAGGCAGCAAGCCTTGTGAAAGACGGACATATCGACAATAATATCCGTCTCGCTCTTTCCACCGGCTTTGATCCCTTAAAGACCATTTGCATGGCGACCATAAACGCTGCGGAATGCTTCGGACTTTCCGACAGAGGAGCCGTGGCACCGGGAAGAAGAGCCGATCTTATCCTGTTTGAGAGCTTTGAGGACTTTAAGGTTGATACGGTATGGATAGGCGGAAAAATGGTTGCGGAAAACGGGCAGTACCTTACAGACGACCCGCACGTTAAACCGGAAGGGGTCAGCGGGCGAATGAACGTTAAGGATTTTTCCTTAGAGAGACTGAAACTCCGCCTCGAGAATAATAGCGTATATACCATAGAGCTTATACCCCACTCCGTTGTAACAAAGAGGGGCGAAGCAAGGGTAAGCCTTGATAAGCAGGGCTTTTGGATAAGGGATGATCAGGATATCGTAAAGATCGCCGTTGTGGAAAGGCATAAGGGAACCGGAAATGTGGGTCTGGGTCTTCTACAGGGCTTTGGCCTTAAGGGCGGTGCTGTAGCCACAAGCGTTGCCCATGACTCCCACAATATAATCGTCGCCGGGGATAATGACCGTGATATGGAGACTGCCGTAAACCGCCTTATTGAAATGGGCGGCGGAATGGCCATCGCAAAGAACGGAAAAATACTTGACAGCCTTGAGCATGAGATAGCGGGACTGATGACCGACAAAAACGGTGAATGGGTGGCGGAACGCATAAGTACTCTTGACAGGATTGCAAGGCAGGAGCTCAGCATAAACGATTCTGCAGATCCCTTTATGACCCCCTGCTTTATGGCACTCCCCGTGATCCCGGATATAAAGATCACGGATATGGGACTCTTTGATGTAAAGGAATTTAAATATATAAGCGTCAGCCGGACTTGATCTCGTCCAGATAGCTGTACAGCGTGTACTTTGAAATATTAAGGATGCTGCAGACCTTCGGTCCCGACTTTGTTATAAGGAAGGCGCCACTGTCATTTAAGAACTTTACCGCAGACATCTTGTCTTCCTTGGTCATCATAGAAACAGGCCTGCCGACCCGCTTTAAGGCCTGCTCGATAAGATCGTTCAAAAGATCGCTGACACTGGGGGTGATGGATTCCGGAGGCGTACCCGGTTTCTCGGTATCGATGAAGAGACGTATATGCTCATCAACTGCGGAAAGAAGGGAGATATCGAAGTTTATCCCGAGGATCCCTATGACCTCCCCTTTTTCATCCCGGATATAGATGGTGCTTGACTTTAATATCTTCCCGTCGTTACTGCGGGTAAGATAGGACAGCTTGTCCTTCAGTTCCTTATCCCTGTTCTGCAGGGATTCCAGAACGATGTGTGACGGTCCGTCTCCTATGCTCCTGCCTGAAATATGACCGTTTTCTATGGCAACTATAGTATGCTCCAGGTCTTTTTCCGACAGGTCATGAACCACAATCTCACACCCCGGACCGAACTGGGCTGCTATCCCTTTTGCAAGGCGGGAATAAAAGTCGATCTGTGCTTTTGTCATAGATAATTTCCCCCGTTTACCGCCATTTGGACTTATGGCGTCCTAATCATCATATTTATAATAGATAAATTAGTCAACATACTTTTTTTCCAAGAAAGGAGGAGGTTTAAATGATTTTAGTAGGCAACGGAATGCTGATCACTAGAGACCCGGAAAATCCCTGGTATCCCGATGGTGCGGTGGTGATCGAGGGTGACAGTATAAAGGAGACCGGCGATTATACGGCGCTTAAAGAAAAATATCCCGACGCCGGATTTATCGATGCCCATGGCGGAGTCATCATGCCGGGCCTCATTAACGCCCACACCCATATCTATTCCGGGCTTGCAAGAGGTCTCTCCATCGACGGGAACAATCCCACCAATTTCCTGGAGATATTAGAGGGAATGTGGTGGGCGATCGACAGAAAGCTATCCCTTGACGGCACAAAAGCCAGCGCCTATGCAACCGTCCTTGACTGCATAAGAGACGGGGTCACGACCATATTTGACCACCACGCAAGCTTCGGTGAGATACCCGGTTCCCTCTTTGCAATAAAGGACGTGGTTTCCGAGATCGGAATACGTTCATGTCTCTGCTATGAGGTATCCGAGCGTGACGGCGAAAAGAAAACGGAAGAAGCCATTAAGGAAAACGCCGACTTTGCCGCCTGGGCAAAAAATGAAAACAGCAGCATGATAAAGGCTATGTTCGGAGGCCACGCGCTCTTTACCATATCTGACAAAACCTTTGAAAAAATGGTTAAGGCAAATGATGGTATGACCGGCTTCCATATCCATGTCGCGGAGGGCATGAATGATGTATATGACAGCTTAAGGAACTACGGCTGCCGCCCCGTCAACCGCCTGCTCTACAACGGACTCCTCGGTGAAAAGACCCTCCTCGGACACTGCATACACGTGAGCCCGGCGGAAATGGATATCATCAAAGAGACCGGTACCATGGTGGTTAATAACCCGGAATCCAATATGGGCAATGCAGTTGGCTGCGCTCCCGTTCTTCAGATGATAAAAAAAGGTATTCCCGTTGGAATGGGAACGGATGCCTACACCCACGATATGCTGGAGAGCTTAAAGGTCTTCCTTATCATACAGCGGCATAACGCGGCTCTCCCCAATATTGCCTGGGGTGAAGCCGTAAAGATGCTTTTCGATACCAACCGTGAGATCGCCGGAAAGTATTTCGGACGCCCCCTAGGCATTATCCGTAAGGGCGCTGCCGCAGACGTTATCATAATGGATTACAAGCCCTTCACTCCCTTCTCCAACGAGAATATCGACGGACATATGATATTCGGTATGATGGGAAAGAACTGCAGGACTACCATCATTAACGGTAAGGTCATATATAAGGACAGGGAATTTGTGGGGATCGACGAGGAAAGGATAAATGCCTGGACAATGGAGCAGAGTAAGAAGCTCTGGGGAGATCTGAATAACAGGGAATATTGATAAGCGAAACCGGGCATTTTGAACATTGAATAATTGTAACAGGAGGAAGCAACAGTATGAGTGATATTATGAGGCCAATGTCCTTTAAGCAGCTGATGGAGTGGACACTTAAAGAATACTCTGATAAGGGGAGTATTTTCGGTGTCCGGCACTTTGTGAAGCATGACAAAAACATTACCTTCCCCATATTTAATGAGGCACTGGAGTCTCCCTTCGGTCCCGCTGCGGGTCCGAATACCCAGCTTGCCCAGAATATAGTGGCATCCTATGTGGCGGGCTCCAGGTTCTTCGAGCTGAAAACCGTACAGATAATGGACGGTGAGGAGCTCTCCCGATGCGTGAATAAGCCCTGTATCACCGCAGGGGATGAGTGCTATAACTGCGAATGGTCCACGGAGCTTACGGTTCCGGAGGCCTTCAGCGAATATGTTCATGCCTGGGTCGCCTGCAAGCTACTTGCAAAGGAATACGGCTTCGGAAACCCCGATGCCTTTGTATTCAATATGTCGGTAGGCTACGATCTTGAAGGCATAAAATCGGAAAAGATCGATAAATACATCGAGGATATGAAGGAGGCAAAGGATACGGAAGCCTTTAAGGAAGCAATAGAGTGGGCTCTTTCAAACCTCGGACGCTTCAAAAACGTGGATGAAGCATATGTAAAGGGCATCTCCTCCAAAATCTCCTCCTCCATTACCGAGTCAACACTTCACGGCTGTCCCCCGGATGAGATAGAGAGGATAGCAACTTATCTCTTAAGTGAGAAGCATCTCCACACTTATATAAAGTGTAACCCCACCCTCCTTGGCTACGACTATGCGAGAGAGCGTCTCGACAGTCTCGGCTTTGATTATGTAGCCTTTGATGACCACCACTTTAAGGAGGATCTGCAGTGGGCTGATGCGGTACCTATGTTTAAGCGGCTTACAGCCCTTTCAAAGGAAAAGGGTCTGGAATTCGGCATCAAGCTCACCAATACCTTCCCGGTTGATGTGAAGGCAGGGGAGCTTCCGAGTGAAGAGATGTATATGGCGGGCCGCTCACTCTTTCCTCTTACTATCCACCTTGCAAGGAAGGTGTCCGAAGAATTTAACGGCAGCTTACGTATATCCTATTCGGGCGGTGCTGTTTTGCAGAATATAAAGGAATTATTCGACGCGGGAATATGGCCCGTTACTATGGCTACAAATGTTCTTAAGCCCGGCGGATATGAAAGATTTACACAGATTGGGGAACTCCTTAAGGGTATTGATCCCGGACGCTTCAGCGCTGTTAATGTGGATAAGGTACGTGCGCTGGACGAAGGAGTTGAAAACGGATCCTTGTACAGGAAGAGCGTTAAACCCCTTCCGGAACGTCATATCAAAAAGAAGCTCCCGCTATTTGACTGCTTTACAGCCCCCTGCCGTGAGGGCTGCCCCATCGGACAGGATATTCCCGCCTATCTCCGTGCTATGGAGGAGGGTGATGCCGCTAAGGCTCTCCGGATAATAATAGAGAAGAACGCCCTTCCCTTTATCACCGGAACGATCTGCCCCCATCACTGCAGCGACAAGTGCATGAGAAACTATTACGAGGAGACCCTTCATATAAGGGACATGAAGCTTTCAGCCGCAAAGGCTGCTTATGAGGAGGTTCTTCCCTCATTAAAGAGTCCCGATAAGAAAAGCGGGAAAAAGGCTGCGGTCATAGGCGGCGGTCCCGCAGGATTATCGGCGGCTTACTTCCTTACGAGGGCAGGCATAAGCACCACCATATTTGAACGTAAGGACACCCTCGGCGGTATAGTGAGGCACGCGATCCCTTCTTTCAGGATAAGTGACGACGCCATAGAAAAGGATAAGTCCCTCTGCCTTGCCTACGGTGCGGAGGTAAAGACCGGAACAGAAGTAAAGAGTATCAGTGAATTAAGAGATCAGGGCTTCACCGACATCATAGTCGCGGTTGGCGCGTGGAAACATGGAGACCCACGTCTTAAGTACGGCGAAGCCATGGATGCGCTTGATTTCCTGACCAGGGCAAAAAGAGATCCCGATTCCCTTGCCCTCGGAAAGAACGTGGCTGTGCTCGGCGGAGGAAATACCGCCATGGATACAGCAAGGGCGGCGCTCCGGATAAAGGGTGTAGAGAAGGTACGTCTGGTCTACAGGAGAACAAAGCGCTATATGCCTGCCGATGAAGAGGAGCTTAGGGAGGCAATCCTGGACGGCGTCGAATTCATGGAACTCCTTGCCCCTGTTGGTGTAAAGGACGGTATACTTACCTGTTCCGTAATGGAGCTTGGGGAAGCTGACGAATCGGGCCGCCGTTCACCCGTCGACACCGGAAAGACCGCTGATATACCTGCGGACAGCGTTATCGCGGCTATTGGAGAAGCCGTTGAAACTACTCTCTATGAAGATCTGAATATAGAGCTTGACAAAAAGGGACGGCCCGTTGTCAACGAGGATTTCTGTACCGGTGTTGAGAATGTATATGCCATAGGCGACGGAAGAAGAGGCCCCGCCACGGTTGTTGAGGCTGTCTCCGATGCCGCAAGGGCTGCAGCAAAAATAGCCGGTATAGAGCTTCAGAAATATGAGGCGGAAAACATTGCACTATCAGATAAGCCCTATCTCGACAGGAAGGGAAAGATCTCTTTAGACACCTCGGAAATCCCGGACAGAAGGTGTCTCGGCTGTCCCACGGTATGTGCTGTCTGCGCGGATGTCTGCCCCAACAGGGCAAACATAATGCTGAAGATCCCGGGAAGGGCAAAGGCCGAAATAGTCCATATTGACGGAATGTGCAACGAATGCGGAAACTGTGCGGTATTCTGCCCTTACGACGGAGCTCCGTATAAGGATAAGTTCACCCTGTTCTGGAGTGAAGAAGACTTTAATAACAGTAAAAATGACGGCTTTGCGGTTCTTAGCAATGATGAGTATCTCATCCGGCTGGACGGAAAGGTTGAAAAGCTTGGGTCGGACGGCATCGAAAAGGTCTCTCCGGAGGCTTCGGAGGTGATAAAAACTGTTGTCAGGGATTACGCTTATCTTATATGCTGATGTTTAATTATCGTTACAGTTCACAGCCGAGAATGACACGAAGTATCTGACTTATTGACAGAGGATAAAAACAGGAATATCATTAAGCCAAACAAAATGTTTGGCTTCGGAATTTTATTTTGACACTATGAAAGGAGTCAGAAGTAAAATGGAAAAGATCAAATGGGTCTTAAATAAGATGCCGGAAAGCGATGATAGGTGGCTGTCCGTCATGTCAGTTGAAAATGTGAAGAAGGCTCTCGCTTTCCACAAGGGCTTTCCCCAGTACTCGGTGACCCCCCTTGCTGACCTTAAGGAAATGGCTTCGTATCTCGGGCTTTCCTCCGTATGTGTAAAGGACGAGAGCTACCGCTTCGGATTAAATGCCTTTAAGGTTCTGGGCGGATCCTTCGCTATGGCAAAGTATATCGCTAAAGAAACCGGCAGGGATGTGTCGGATATGACATATGACTACCTCACCGGTGACGAGCTAAAGAAGGAATTCGGCCAGGCCACATTTTTTACCGCAACTGACGGAAACCACGGCCGCGGCGTAGCCTGGGCCGCAAATAAGTTAAAGCAGAAGGCTGTGGTACATATGCCCAAAGGCAGTACGAAAACACGCTTTGACAATATCGCGCGTGAGGGAGCAAAGGTCACCATAGAGGAGCTTAACTATGATGACTGTGTGCGCCTCGCCGCAAAGGAGGCTGCCGGGACCGAACACGGTATAGTTGTTCAGGATACAGCCTGGGAAGGCTATGAAGAGATACCCTCCTGGATCATGCAGGGCTACGGCAGTATGGCAAATGAGGCTTCGGAGGGACTTAAGAATATCGGTATCGACCGCCCGACCCATGTATTCGTACAGGCTGGTGTAGGCAGTCTCGCAGGTGCCGTGGTAGGCTATTTCACAAATCTCTATCCCGATAACCCTCCGAAATTCATCATTATGGAGGCAGAGGCAGCTGCCTGTCTCTATAAGGGAGCAGAAGCCGGTGACGGAAAGCCCCGGATCGTTGACGGTGATCTTCTAACCATTATGGCAGGCCTTGCCTGCGGTGAGCCGAATACCATAGGCTGGGATATTTTAAGGAACCACGCAAGCGCCTTCCTCTCCTGCCCCGACTGGGTAGCGGAAAGGGGCATGAGGATGCTTTCCGCACCCTTAAAGGGAGATCCCAGAGTAATAAGCGGCGAATCCGGAGCCGTGGGAATGGGAGTCCTCAGCACTATTATGCTGGATCCCTCTTACACTGAGCTTAAGGATAGCCTATTGCTTGATAAGGATTCGAAGGTTCTTATGTTCTCCACAGAGGGAGACACAGACCCCGATAAGTATAAGGAGATCGTGTGGGGACTGGCCTGATGAAATAACGGGCTGCAAAGACCGTACAGCATAGTAACAGAAAGGAGCAGATATGTCACTGGATTTTGAAAAGATCAGGGAAACAGCAGAGAGCTACAGGGCAGATATGTGCCGTTTTTTACGGGAAATGATCTCCCATCCAAGCGAAAGCTGTGAGGAAAAAGAGGTTGCGGAGTGCATCAGAGCCGAAATGGAGAAGCTCGGCTTTGATAAAGCCGAGATAGACGGTCTCGGAAACGTTATCGGCTGGATCGGAGACGGAGACAAGATAATCGCCATTGACGGTCATATTGACACAGTCGGTATCGGAAACCGGGATAACTGGGAACAGGATCCCTATGAAGGCTATGAAACCGATGAGATAATCTACGGAAGAGGCGGCTCGGATCAGGAGGGCGGCGTTGCAAGCGCGGTTTATGCTGCAAAGATGATGAAGGACTTAAACCTTATCCCTAAGGGCTATAAGATCATGATCGTAGGCTCCGTTCAGGAGGAGGACTGCGATGGAATGTGCTGGCAGTATATCTACAATAAGTCCGGCATAAAGCCTGAATTCGTTATCTCCACCGAGCCCACGGACGGCGGGATCTACCGCGGACACAGAGGACGTATGGAGATACGTGTGGACGTAAAAGGTATCTCCTGCCACGGTTCGGCTCCCGAAAGAGGTGACAATGCTATATACAAGATGGCTGATATAATTGCCGATGTCCGTTCCCTGAATAATAACGGTTGTGACGAAAGCACTGAAATCAAGGGACTTATCAAGATGCTCTCTCCCAAATATAACCCTGAGCACTACGAGGACGCAAGGTTCCTTGGCCGCGGCACCTGTACTGTTTCACAGATCTTCTATACCTCTCCGAGCCGCTGCGCCGTTGCGGACAGCTGCGCGATCTCCGTCGACCGCCGGATGACGGCCGGTGAGACCTGGGAGTCCTGTCTTGAGGAGATCCGCAATCTTCCCAGCGTGAAAAAGTACGGTGATGACGTAAAGGTTTCAATGTATATGTATGACCGTCCTTCCTGGACCGGAGAGGTTTATGAGACGGAGTGCTATTTCCCGACCTGGATAAATAAGGAAAATGCAGCCCATGTCCAGGCTCTGGTGGATGCTCATAAAGGTCTCTACGGCGACCACAGGATGGGTCCGGATTCCACAAAGGATTTGAGAAACCGTCCGCTTATCGACAAATGGACCTTCTCCACCAACTGTGTTTCCATACAGGGGAGATACGGCATACCCTGCGTAGGCTTCGGCCCCGGTGCGGAGAGTCAGGCACATGCACCGAACGAGATAACCTACAAGGATGACCTGGTACGCTGCGCTGCGGTTTATACTGCTGCCGTAAACCTCTATAATGAGGACAACAAGACTGATGACGTGACCCAGTTCAGAGCCGGAAAGACCGATAATGACATCAAGTGAGGGGAAAATCCTTCGCTTCGTTCAGGATGGAAAAATGTCCGGTGGACATTTTTCGGGCACGTATTGACGCGCTATG
>CAMVGV010000060.1 GCA_947167135.1 uncultured Lachnospiraceae bacterium | reverse complement strand
TCCCCACCACAAGCAAGCTTGTGTGGTGACAATTACTTTTGGCGCTTTAATCATCATAAGAAAAGAGCATACAGAAAGAGACACTGTTTAAGAGGTCTTAACAGCAGGAATAAGGCGGCTTCCCGGAGGGGAAGCCGCCTGTTTTACCGGTGATCTTACCGGCTGCGCCTTCATTGCTAAGCTAAAGCGAATTATGATATACTTTCAATTATTGAAGGTATAAATCGAAGCAGGAGTGATTTTAAGTATGAATACAGCAAGGCTATACTTTTCCTATGGTGCAGATCTCCTATCCGTGATCCTGATGATCGGACTTTTTATCAATGTGCGAAAGCTTCCGGAGAATAAAAGCCGGCTGAAGAAATATTTCGCATATTTTTCGGGACTTGTTTTATTGATGTCCGTCATTCATCTTTTGAAATCCTACGCAGATCTGCAGCTCGGCAGTTATATGATGGAGAATTTCGGAACTCTGTCAGAAGTTGATGATCCGGCCTGGCTATGGGCAGAGATGGCTGCCGCCTTCTGCGATATCTTCCTCAGCACAGTATTTCTGAGTATGTGGATATCTTTCTTAAGCTGGTACCTTTTTGATGACAGGGATTTTATCCGGCGTAAATTCTGGTTTGGCTTTACACCTCTTATTATCTCGGCAGCGATATCCGCGTTCAGCATTCCAATGGCTGTCACATCGCCGCAGGGCTTTATTTTCTTTGTTATTGCTGTCTGCATTTTATTTATAATAAGGATCTTTTATTTCCTGCTTGCGCTGTGGCTTCTTAAGGAATACAAAAAGCAAAACGGCTACCTCCGCTTTTTCAATCCCTATGTGTTTTTTATCCCTGTCTTTGCCGGATGGCTTTTACAGGATATTTTTTCCTGGGGTTTTTCAGCCCTGGGTACTACTATTGGCGTAATACTCCTCTATATCTCCATAGCCGCGGAGTTCCGTTATATGGATAAGGATACGGGATTTTACAAAACGGACTTTGTCGGGTATCTCCGAAAGCTCATACAAAAGAACAGGTATAATCCCTGCAGCGCAATGATCTTTACTCTGGATTCCCCGGGAGAAATGGCCGGGTTCTCCGGGATACTAAAAAATAATCTGCCAAAAGAGTGCGAACCGATCATCCATAGTGACAGGGAGGTTGTGGTATTAACGAGTGTTCGGGAAAAGGGCCCCCTTGTCATGGTCATGGAGGATGTGAAGGCGGTTTCAGAGGTAAAGGCGGAGTGTACTCTGAAAAAGAAGGCGGAAACAGCTGAAGAATTTATGGAGCGTGTTCTGTGATGGAATTAGTTGAGATTTCTGAGGAAAACCTGGAAGATTTTCGTGAGCTTTTGGGAGAGGATCTCTCAGAGGACGTTAAGCGGGTATATTATAACGGGATCGGTGCTTTGGACGGGAATGGCAGGGCAGTGGGTGCCTTGGTGTATGAGCTTCTGGATTCTGAAAGCGAAGAGGACACTAGGAGCAGGATCTGTTTCCTTATGTCAGAGGATAAGGAGATCAGCGACAGCCTGGAGAACCATTATTCAAAAATCTCCGTTAGTGAATATGAGATTGTTGAAAGCTTTTTCGAGCTTAAAGATGAGGAAGCAGCGAAGGTTCTTAAGGGGTACGGTTTTTCCCTGGAAGAAAAGAAAGATGAAATCCTAACCATCACCCTGGGTGAGATAGCGGAAACAGAGCTCGGAAAAAAGAGAAAGCTTCCGGATCATATCGGGAATATCGGAGATCTTTCCGTTCTCCAGTTCAGGGATGCCGTTAAGCAGATCCTATTTAAAGGTCATATGGGGCTCATGGAGGATATACCGTATCTCCCGAAGAACTGGTTTGATAACAGTGTGTCCGCCTGCGTATGCTCGGGCGGAAGGATACCCGGACTTTTCCTGATACGAAAGACCCCCTCCGGGATATTGATACCGGCGCTGTTTTTTGCCTACGGCCCGGAATGCAATAAGGATCTTTTGTATATGATCGGGTATTCGGTACAGAAGGCATTGGAGCTCTATCCTCCCGGGACAGTCGTAAGTATCTGCAGGAGGGATGCGGCTACCAGAGCACTCACGGAAAAGCTTTTATCAAAAAGACCGGAAAGTCAGATATATTTTGGGATAAGAAAGGAGCAGTAAATGCCTGATGCCCTGAATATAAATAAACAAAAGGAGCTCCTCCTCCTACGGGGACGGAATAAGTGGTTGAAGGCGTGATGCGATCCTGTAGCTTATTTCCGCAAGCAGGATCCCGGCAATGACATCAACTATTACGTGCTGCTTTGTTGTAAGAGTGGAAATGCAAACCATTATCGCAAGTACCACGGTAACTGCCTTATAAACATTCGGGATCCTTTTCTGGTCTCTTACCGCAATAACGCATATCCAGCTGGAAAGGCAATGGATGGACGGGAAAAGATTATCGGCAGGATCCGCTGCATACAGCCATATCATGGCCTTGTCGAATATCCCCGTCCCCTCTATTACGGGCCTTGTGAGCGTTGCGGGGATCACAACATAGCAAAAGAGACAGACAGATTTCGAGATGATTTCGGTCAGGATAAATATTATGGCATTTTCTTCATCCTGGGTGCATCCGAGAGTATAATTGACAGCCCAGAAAACATAACAGCCAAGGTAGATCACAACGGTCCAGGGAAGCAGGGGTATTAATCTATCCGCTCCGGTGCTCATATCGTAGTGATGAAAGCCTGTGGTAAAGAGCCGGGTTCCGAAATATGTAAACATATGCAGGATAACAGCTGCCAGAATAAGCTTACCCAAAGTGCTTTTAAGGAAAATATTTATTTTTGAGAGCATTTGCGGTCACCCTGCAGCAATGCTTCCCCGATTGATACGGGAATCTCTCCATCAACTGCTTTTCTATTTAGAATATCGCTGTTTAATCTGTACTTCCTGTCCAAAAGCACGATTATCGTGGATCCCCCGAATTCAAAATATCCTTTTTCCGTGCCTATAAGAGCGGTATTACCGGGGCGGCATTTTACGGAATTTGATATCTTTCCGACGAGCATGGCTCCGACCTCCATCTGGATCACAACAGCTTTTGAAGGATCTTCGATAACAGTGTATTCCCTGCTGTTCTGGACATATACCTTCCGGCTTTTCACTGCAATCGGTCTGACACAGTGCAGGATCCCGTCGATCCTTCGCTGTCCTGCAATTTTTCCGCTTGTACAGTAACAGTATCTGTGGTAATGGGTAGGAGTGAGTCTGAAAATAAGTGCCTCCCCGTCAGAGAAACGGGATGCAAGCTTTCTGTCCCTGAGAAGCTCCGAAACGCTGTATTTACAGTTTTTGGCTTCTACTATGGAGTTGTTCTTTATCTGCTTTATTGTAAGAAGTCCGTCACAGGGACAGACCAGATCTGAAGAGTGGCTTATTTTGTACCCGGTCTTTAGCCTTCTTTTGAAGAAGTCATTAAAAGAGGAGTAGCCCCCTTTGGGGACTGCGTATCTGTCCATATCGATACCGTTTCTTTTTATAAATCCGGGAATTATGGCTCTTGATGCCCTTGATGACAGAAATACGGCGGATGCCTTTGAGATCAAAGGATCAGTGAAAAGCTTTAAGCACATTCTTCCCGGCACCGTTCCATACAGGAACCTTATGGACGCAGATTCCTTTTTCATACCAGATCCCATCCAAGGAAGAATACACCGAGAAACTCAAGGATACCAACTATGATGAGGCATATTTTCCCGACAAGGTTGGGCTTTTTGATTTCAAAGGGGGAAAGAAATCCGATTCCGCAAAGAACCAGCAGGATCATATAGGAGACCTTAGTGTGGATCCTTCCCGAACCCTGAAGGCAGAAGACGATCGGAAGAAGAATAGCTATTGTCGTAACGGGGAGACCCTGAATGACCTTTCTTTTTTCGTCTGTCTGCTGTTGACGTTCCTCCTCGTTAACATTAAAATATGCAAGCCTGATAAGTGCTGTAAGGGCATAAAGAGCTGCGATCACGCCTCCTGCGATGCTTTTTCCGCTTATCATATAAACAAATACCGCCGGCATAATACCAAAGCCTACAAGGTCACTCAATGAATCTATCTGGATCCCGAATTTCTTTTCCGGAGGAGTCCTGTCCTTGGTATTTGCAACTGCCCCGTCAAACATATCACACACACCTGCCATCATCAGGAAAAACACGGCATCAAGGTATCTCTCATTGATCGAGAACAGTATGGCAGCAAAGGAACAGAGCATGCCAATATATGTCAGGACAACGGTATAATCATAGTACCCAAGCGGTTTCTTTTCTTTCATTTATATTCTCCTTTATTTATCCCACAAGTCCGAATGCAAGGCTGTAAGCCAGAATACACCAGGGCTTTCCCAGAATGATGATCCAGATGAACTTTTTGGCATTCATCTTTATAAGTCCCGAAAAATAGCAAAGAAAATCATCCGGGAAAAGAGGAAGCAGTGTAGCCACGAATAAAAATGCCCCGTAATACTTTTTCTTACTGATCTTTTCAGACCATTTCCTGTACTGCTTCTCGGAGAACATGGCAGTGACCACATCAACACCATATCTTTTGGCAATAAAATATGCAGCTATCGATCCTAAGGAAATGCCGATATAGTTGCACCAGAAGCCGGTGGCAGAGCCGAAGGCAATGGCTCCGGCGGCGCATCCCAGATACCCCGGAAGGATAGGAACGATCACCTGAAATGCCTGAAACAGCGTAAGCACCAGAGGACCCGCAACACCAAAGTTTCTGATGTACTTCTGGAAATCATCCACTGATGTGATATTCTCTCCGGCAATCTTTTTTACAAGAAAAGCAGTAAAGATTATCAGCATCATTATGGACAGGATCTTTATTCTTTTTCCGCGTAAAGCGATCTTTTCTGATCTCTCGTCCTTTTCCACAAAGACCTCTTTTCTTTTTCCCAGTATTTCTATGGACTTATTTTTACGATATATACAGAATACCATGTTCAGCCGGATTTTCAAAACATTATTTTTCTTGACATATTTAAATATCGTAGGAAAATATAGAAGAGAAGGGAAAACATATGGGACGTAATAGAGGAAAGCAGATCTTTTTGCTGCTTCTTATGACGGCAGCAGTATTATTGGCTTCTGCCTGTTCTTCATTGTATTCTGAAGCAGATAAGGATGGGAACGGGTTCTTAAGTGCTTCTGAAACGACAGAGGCCGGGTCTTCAGCGGATCCGGTCTCTTCAGGGTTGGAAAATCCGGCACGAAGTGCAGTGGACTTCGATCATAGGCTGGATTCCTATCATCCGCATAAGGATCATTATAATTTCTATTTCGCATATAAAACTGTCCATGCCTGGTGGGATGCGGTAGCACTTGGTATGGAAGAAGCCCAGAGACAATATCTGGATAAGGGAATAGTTATTACATATGAATATATGGCGCCGGAAGCAGCCTCTGCGGCAGATCAGGCCAAAAAGCTTATTGCCGCTCAAAAAAAAGGCTATGATGTGATCGGCGTGGACGTTGCGGATGAGAAGATAATATCCCCGTTACTTAACGGGATGGTGAATTCCGGAACGAAGGTTATGACCTTTTCAAGCTCCGATGCCGCTGAAGGCTGCAAAAGACTTGCATATGTCGGAAATACACATAACTATCAGGATGGAGTGGATCTGACAGAAGCACTTTGTAAAAAGCTTGGATATAAGGGAAAGATTGCGATCCTTGTGGGAAGTGTAGGTGCGCCGTGTCATGAAGACCGCGCAAGAGGAGCCGCAGACACGATAGCCAAATACAGCGATATGGAGATCATCGCCAAAAAGTACGATATGGACTCCGTTGATAAAGCATATAGACTGACAATGCAGATTTTGATGTCGCATCCGGATCTTGACGGTATAGTCTGCTGTAACATGAGTAATCCTGTCGGCGCTGCCAGAGCGGTCACGGAGATAGGTAGCGATGCAGTCATTGTGGGAATGGATCACGATGAGGAAGCTCTGCACTATCTGGATGAGGGAGTGATCTACTGTCTCGGCGTGCAGGATTGTTATTCTATCGGCTTTGACACCATCCAGACTGCGGTAAAAATAGCCGACGGCAATCTGCCGGGTGAGCTTTTCCCGGAGAAAACAGACGAGATCACGACTGTGATTTATCAGAAGGATGCGGCTATGATGCTGGAGCTTTTGTACGGAGATATTGCGTGATGCAGGGGAAAAAGGTGACAAATAAAACCTTTGTATTGACGGCCGTCATAGGGAGCCTCCTTATCGTAGCAATATTGACGGTCAATACTATAAGGATCTCGAGAAGGACTGCTGTCGCAACCGATGAAGCAGTTTCCGCGGTAAGCCTGTTTTATCTCGAGGCAATGGCAGACCGCCGGGCAAAGACGATTACAAACCTTATAAGCAACAGCTTTGATGAAATGGAAAAGGCTGTTTCCTATATTGACTATAATAAGATCAGGTCACAGGAGGAATTAAGGTACAGTATCGGAACGGTTGAATCTCTGCTGGGACTTGACCAGTTTGCCCTTGTTGATGAAGATAATGTCGTATATACGCATTATACAACCTATACCGGTGGGAGCAGACATCCGTTTTTGTCCGATGAACAATTAAATGACCGGATAATCAGCACGGTTTCTCTCTACGGGTCATCAAAAAAGCTGTGTCTGGCAGAGCCTACTTCGGGGCTTGTCATTATGGGAAAACGGTTTAAGGCCTGCTTCGTGCAATTCGATATCAGAGACATTGTTGATCTGTTGGCCTTTGACGACCAGGGCAGAACACATTTCGCCCTGTATACGAAGAACGGAGGCAATCTGTCGGGTACTGAGCTTGGACCGGTGATCTTAAGGCATAATTTCTTTGATGCGCTAAAGGGCATAGTCCCTGATGCTGTTCTGGAGGAAAACCTCCGTAATTTTGAGGAAGAAAAGGACGGGGATCTCTCGTTTTCTCATAATAATGCCCAGGAAACACTGTACTATGTACCGATACAGGGGACAGGATGGGAGATGGCAGTTCTGATACGTGAAAGTGTTATACATGATCAGTTTCTCGACATCAGTGAGAATAATCTTGAGACCAGCAGAAATATGATCATTTTAACTCTGGTGTCTGTGCTTCTTTTTGCCGCTGTTCTCCTGTTCCAGCTCGTTAGTATTTCCAAGGCAAGGCTTGAGGAAGAAAAAGAAACCAGCAGATCCTTCCACAATATGGCAAATACGGACGCTATGACCGGAGTAAGGAATAAGCTTGCATATTCGGAAACAGAAGCATCTGTCAACAGGATGATAAAGGCGGGGGAGATACAGGAGGTTGCAGTTGTAGTCTGTGATATAAACGGGCTTAAAGCAGTCAACGATACTCAGGGACATGCAAAAGGAGACCAGCTGATAAAGGATGCCTGCAAACTGATCTGCAGACAGTTTAACCACGGAACAGTATTCAGAGTAGGCGGTGATGAGTTTGTTGTTCTCCTGCAGGGTGAAGGATTTGAAACCCTGCACGGGGATATTGCTGAAATGAACCGTATAGCCGAAGCAAATATCGGTGAAAACGGCGTAGTCGTATCGGTCGGATATTCTGTTCTGGGACAGGAAGACAGGCAGCTTCGGGATGTCTTTGAGAGGGCAGATAAGATGATGTATGAACGGAAGAAAGAGCTGAAAGAAATGGGCGCAGCGTCCAGATGACGAAGGAGGAAGCCGGATATGTCAAAGGTTGAGGAATGCATTAAAGAACTCTTGTAGTAACTGTTCGGGGATGGTAAGTTAAACTCGCAAACGCTTCGCTTTTTGCTCGTTATAAAATCGCTGCTGACGCAGCTCTCCGGGTACGGGGCTTATAACCCCGCACCCGAAATCAAGATATTCCCACCACCTAAAGGTGGTGGGTTATCTTGATTATTTTATATAAAAAAGGGAGTGACACAGACAGGAAATGGCACAGGAATATGATCAGCTGAAACTTGAAAACCAGTTATGCTTTCCGCTTTATGCATGTTCACGGAAGATCGTGGGAAGCTATACTCCGTACCTTAAGCCCCTGGGGCTGACATATACGCAGTATATCGTGTTCATGGTTTTATGGGAACATGAGAGCGTAAATGTCGGACAGCTCGGGGAAACCCTGTGCCTTGACGCAGGAACCCTGACTCCTCTTCTTAAGCGTCTGGAAAAAGAGGGATATGTGACCCGGAGACGTTCGGAAGAGGATGAGAGGGTGACTGTTATAAGCATAACAGACAAGGGAAATAAGCTTAAAGAAAAATGCAAGGATATACCGTTAAAGCTTTCAGCCGGAAAATCTCCGCTTACTGAGAAAGAGGCAAAGGAATTATACAGGCTTCTTTATAAGATTTTGGGGTATTGACACTGATTTAACGGCAATGGGAGTGTTCCCCGGTTTTCAGGAAAGAGAGGTAATGATGAAAAAGAAGATTTTGTCACTGTTAACTGCTATTATCCTTGTGACAGGCTTGTCGGTTCCGGTGTATGCGGAGAGCACCGCAATCCGGGAAGAATACCTGAGTGCGGCGCAGACGGGGTTTTCATACGAGCATTCCCCAATGGAGAATAAAAAGATTTCCGGTGATATTATCGTGAATCCGGATGCGGTTTACGGGTTTTCTCCGAACCCCGCTTCAGCACATCTTGGAGTATATGCTGCAAATGACTGGTCTGACGGAGTATTTGTGAATAAGGCGAGGAGAGACAGAATGGCTGCTTATAAGGCCGGAAAAGAGGACGTCGATCCGGCTCTGGACGCCTGTCTTGGCCTGTACGACTATTACTTTACGGCATATGTGACATTGGGACTGGCGGAAGCATATTCACCCGAGGATGAAGCCTTTGTATCCGGATGGGGAGAAAACAGGCCTTCAGATAAGTTATGGGCTGAATATGAGGATGTATACAGAAATCCCGTTTATTTTGACAGTGCTTCGGGAGATATCAAATGGCCTGCTAACGATGGCTTTTACGGGGAATCCTTTGATTATACACTGAAACCCTATACCTATATTGACAGATACGGAAGTGATTACGGAACATTTGCTGCTCTTGTAGGGCATCAATATCCGGATTATTCACTCTCGCCAGGCACAAAGTATAAAAACTACAGCATTTTCATAGTAAAAAAGCCCATAAAGGCGAAGGCCGGGGCAGTATATCCCTGGTTTGATGAGCCGGGACTGGCCACACAGATATTACTGCCCGCTCCGGTGAAGGATCTTCTTGAAGACGGTTCACTTGAAAGGGTTCCGGCAGTCGGCGCTGTTAACGAAGCAAAACTTAAGAACGAAACATTTGTCAAAACCGGTACGGTATATGACATGAAAATGATACTGGACAATGATCCGGCTAAAACAAATGCCGCCAAGGTCTGGTTTGATAACTATAAGATATTTGACTCCGATAAAGATCATGCGGCAAAAGACGGATATGAATGGCGCTGCGTAGATGCACATATCGCTATCGGAGACGACAGGGTGTATAAAAAGTGGTCATCCTGTGATGAGGTCAGTTTTATAGGGGAGTACTATCAGGACAATGACTGGGATGGTGGCAGAATAACAGTCAACTACCTGGGCAAGGATTATGATTGTAATTATGTGCAGACCGTTATTTCCGAAGAAAGAAACGTAAGTAATCCCGACTACAGAAAATTCGGCTGGTCCGGGGAAGGAACATATACCTTTAATTATAATCATGCTTTTTTGGTACCGAAGGGATTCGACGGTATGTATGTGGGATTTGCTGATGCAACGGAACTTAATATGAAAAACGGGGATTATGATGCAATAAATAATCAAGTGTTGTTCAGACTGAATTAAGTCAACGGGGACAGTTCCAATGGCGTTAAGTTAAGCATTTTGTCATCCTGAGCGCCAGCGACGCTTATCCCACATCGCAGATGTGGGATGCCGCCCCGGCGAGGTTTATCCCACATCGCAGATGTGGGATGCCGCCCCGGCGAGGGGCGCTGCGTGCCAGTGGCACGCGTTTAGCGCGGACCGAGTCGGGAGACGAGACGCGAAGCAACAGGAAGGATCTTTCCGACCGGTTATAGAAGATTCTTCGCTTCGCTCAGAATGACAATGTGTAGTCTCAGAATGACAATGTGTAGTCTCAGAATGACATAGAAAGCGGTGTCATTGGTTATGTTGATTATGTGGAAACGGCTTTCATTACACAGGGATATGTTGAAGATATCCATATACACAAGGAAACCGGCGGAGGGGCAGTCTATGACCTTGGATGCTACTGCACGACCCAGGATAATTAAGACAGTTGATAGGCTATTAAACAAATGATCACAGGACTCCTGATACCATTTATCGGAACAGCATTAGGGTCGGCATGTGTGTTCCTTATGAAGCAGAAGATCAGTGATCCTGTCCAGAGGGCGCTGACGGGATTTGCCGGAGGAGTTATGGTTGCGGCTTCAATATGGAGCCTTATTATCCCTGCTTTGGAGCAATCTGAAGCTATGGGCAAACTATCGTTTGTTCCGGCAGTAATCGGATTCTGGGCAGGTATTCTGTTCCTGCTTCTCTTGGATAATGTCATTCCTCATATTCACCAATACGCGGAGAAGGCGGAAGGACCGGGATGTGAATTGCAAAGAACTACTATGATGGTTCTTGCCGTCACGCTGCATAATATCCCTGAGGGGATGGCTGTAGGAGCAGTATATGCAGGTTTTCTTTCGGGGAGCGTTAATATTTCAGCCGGAGGGGCTTTTGCTCTTGCGCTTGGAATAGCAATACAGAATTTTCCCGAAGGAGCGATAATCTCCATGCCGCTTCACGCAGAGGGTTTAGGAAAAGGAAGAGCATTCCTGTATGGTATGCTGTCCGGGGCAGTGGAACCTTTGGGAGCACTGCTGACGATATTTGCTGCAGGTCTTGTAACACCGGCCATGCCGTATCTGTTATGCTTTGCAGCCGGAGCGATGATGTATGTGGTTGTTGAAGAGCTTATCCCGGAAATGTCAAGCGGAGAACATTCAAATACGGGTGTAATTATGTTCTCATTGGGATTTACGCTAATGATGGCATTGGATGTTGCTCTGGGATGAAGGAGTCAACGGGGACGGTTCCAATGACGTTTAATTAGTGTCATTCTGAAACAACACAATGTCATTCTGAGGGCGAAGCCCGAAGAATCTTCTCTACGGAAGGAAATATCTTAACTGTTGCTTCGCAATCCCTCGTCAAGGTGGCTGCAGTAATACATGCCGAGGGCAAAACCGACTCCGCCAACGGTATTTCCGAGGGTAACGGGGATAAGGTTATTAAGGAGCAGTCCCATATCAAATCCGCCTAATACCTGACCCATAGGTATGAAGTACATATTTGCTATGCTGTGCTCGAAACCGCAGAGGACGAAAAGCATTACCGGGAAGAAAGCTGCAAGCATTTTCCCGACGGTTTCACCTGTTTTAATCGCCACGAGAACTGCTGCACAGACCAGGATATTGCAGAGGATTCCTTTGACAAAGGATATTCCGGGACTTAAGGCGCACTTTGCTGCTGCAGTTTTCATTATGGTTTCTCCAAGCTTCCCGTCATACATTTCTGCCATATTCCCTGCATAGGCCATAAATACGATAAAGAGAGAGCCGATAAAGTTCCCTATGTATACAAATAATAGAGTGCGGATCATATCCATAAGGCTTATCTTTTTATCCGCAACAGCCATTGCCATAAGGCAGTCTCCGGTAAAGAGCTCCGATCCGGTACATATGACGAGGATCAGTCCCACAGGGAAGATGAATGCTCCCATATAGGAAGTGCCTGTGGCTGCGTTTATTACCTGGCTTCCGAGAGCACCGAAGGCTATAAACATACCCGACATAAAAGCCTTTATCATAATCGGGTGGAGACTGTACTTTGCCTTGGTTATTCCTGCCGTGATAACTGGATCCATGTGTGTTTCCTCCGGGAATGTTTACAATTTGTGTCAGAACAGTGATTCAGGACTTTTGGCGCCCGAATCATCATATAAGAAACAGTCAGTATTTGTCAAAGACAAAGTCAATGGGGAAGTCAACGGGGATGGTTCTCTTTGACTTCCCGTTGACTTACTGTTATATAATAGTATAAAGGCTGGGGATTTGTTTTCTTCCGTAGAGAAAGATTCTTCGGGCTTCGCCCTCAGAATGACATTATGTAGTCTCAGAATGACATTTATGTAGTCTTAGAATGACGTTGTGTAGTCTCAGAATGATACTGACTTAACGCCATTGGAACGTCCCAATGCCGTTAAAGAATATGAAGGAAACATTATGAAAAGGATGATTTATTTAATACTGTCTGTGATGCTTTTGGTACCTGTAATTAATGGATGCTCAAACGCTGCTGAAACCACATCGGAGAGAATCGGTATTATTGGTGCTATGGAAGAGGAAGTAACTTCCCTCAAAGAAGCGCTTACGGATCCCAAAACAACTACCATAGCAGGCATGGAGTTCTGTGAAGGAAAACTGGATGATGAGGACGTGGTTGTTGTGCAATGCGGCATGGGCAAAGTGAATGCCGGGATCTGTGCCAATACACTGATCAACCAGTTTGACTGTTCGAAGATAATCAATACCGGTGTAGCCGGTTCCCTCGACAAAGAGATCGACATCGGAGATTTCGTTGTCTCGGTTGACGCTTGTCAGCATGACTTTACTGTGGAAAGCATCGGCTTTAAGAAAGGTGAGATTCCGTACACAGGTCTTTCTGCATTTCCTGCTGACGAAACAATGCGGAAAGATGCAGTAGAGGCTGTGCAAGAGGCCGCTCCTGACGTTCGGGTTTTCGAAGGCAGAGTCTGTACGGGCGATCAGTTCATTTCCTCAAAAGAACAAAAGGAATTGATCAAGTCAGATTTTGGAGGTATGTGCTGTGAGATGGAAGGCGGAGCAATTGCACAGGCCTGCTATCTGAATGGTACTCCATTTGTCATTATCCGTGCTATTTCTGATAAGGCTGATGATTCCGAGGAAATGAATTATGAAGTGTTTAAGAAAAAAGCTGCTGAACGCTGTGCTTCCGTTGTACGCTATATGATCATTCATATGGAAGAATAGATGGCAGGAAGTGAAAAAATATATGATATTTTGGCCAAAGGATAGCTAAGATATGAAAAAGCAGAATTTATTATTCATACTGCTATTAATGATCTGCCTAAGTGCCTGTTCATCTGACATAAAAAGTATTACGTCCAAGGAAGACCTTAACAGGAAGGGGATCAGGATAGGAACGGGGGATGGCAGCGCGGCCATACATATTGTGGAGGATGAGCTTCCTGAGGCAGAGATCGTGTATCTGGAAGGAAACACCGGATATGAATCTGTTGCCCAGGGAAAGCTTGACGCTTTTATCTATGACCGCCGGCAGATGCAGCTTGCTATCGACAGCGGAAGAAAGGGCGTCCGTCTTCTGGATGAGAATATGGAGGGGTCTGTCCACGTTGCAGCCGGGATTTCTCCCGTGAGTAAAATCCCGGATCTTGAAGACAGGCTAAATCTGTTTATAGCAGAATTGAAGGCTGACGGGACGCTTGACGATATGTATGAACGCTGGGTTATTAAGGGGGATGAGTCCATGCCGGATATCACCCTTCCCGAAAACCCGGAGCAATACCTGACGGTAGGTACTACCGGGATAGCACCGCCATATACCTACTATGTGGGATCTGAACTGAACGGCTATGATATAGAGCTTGCGAGACGTTTTGCCGCCCGGCTTGATATGGGATTGAAATTCAAGGTATATGATTACGCCGGTGTAATCCCTGCGGCAGCCACGGGAGATGTGGACTGTATCATGGCCGATCTTAATATAACTCCGGAAAGAGCTGAGGCCCTGACCTTTTCCAATGATCTCTTTGAAGAAAAGATAGCGATCATGGTAAGGGATACGTCGGAAGCAAAGCATAAGATCACATCATTTTCCGATTTAAATGGGAAAAGAATATCCATGCTTTCCGGGGTACCCTTTGAGGAGCTTGTGAAGAGTAAGGTTCCGGAGCCAAAAGAATTCACATATTATAATAATATTCCCGACATGCTTCTTGCACTGAAATCGGAGAAAACCGATGCCATGCTTTCAAACAGCGCTATTTCTGCACTTGCTGTCAACAGGAACCCTGATATAATGCAGCTTCCGGAAAATCTGAAGGATGGTGTATTCGGCTTTGCTTTTAAAAAGGGAAGTCCGGAAAGAGAGAAATGGCAGGAAGCCTTTGACAGGATCCCGGAGGAAAGGATAGAGGAAGCCTGGAAAAAATGGACCGGATCAGACGACAGCAAAAAGATCATGCCGGAACAGGACTGGCCGGGACATAACGGAACCGTTGATGTTGCCGCCTGTGATACAGTAGAACCTATGAGCTATGCGGGAGAGGGAGGAGAGATCGTTGGATTTGATAATGAATTGATCCTTATGATGGCTGAGGAAATGGATGTCCGCGTTAATTTTACCGGATTGGATTTTTCCTCGGTCTTATCAAGCGTTCAATCGGGGAAATCACTTATAGGGACCGGCTCCATAATAGTTACGGATGAAAGGAAGGAATCAGTTGATTTTATCGAGTATTTCCCTGCAGCCTTTGTACTCCTGGTGAGAGCGGAGGATGAAGGGTATTCCGGACATTCGATTTTTGAATCCTTGAGCTCAAGTTTTGAAAAAAATTTTGTAAGGGAAAACAGGTGGAAGCTTTTTGTGTCAGGATTCGTTGTAACGTTCGTCATCACCTTATTATCGGCTCTTTTCGGAACCCTGCTCGGATTCCTGCTCTTATTCATATGTAAGGACGGAAATCCGGCAGCGAACAGGATCACGGAGTTCTTCCTCTTTTTAGTGCAGGGCATGCCGGTAGTTGTACTCCTTATGATCCTTTACTACATTGTGTTCGGAAGTATGAATATTAACGGAATAGTCGTATCCGTTATCGGCTTTACAATGGTGTTTGGAGCGGGAGTTTTCGGGCTCTTAAAAATCGGTGTGGAGGCCGTTGAAAGAGGGCAGTATGAAGCTGCTTATGCTCTGGGTTATTCCGTAAACGGAACCTTCTTTAAGATCATCCTGCCACAGACCATCCCGCGGTTAATGGATGCTTATAAGGGTGAGATCGTGGGACTGATAAAAGCCACGGCTATCGTGGGATATATTGCGGTGCAGGATCTCACGAAGGTCGG
>CAMVGV010000059.1 GCA_947167135.1 uncultured Lachnospiraceae bacterium | reverse complement strand
TTGTCATACTGAGAAGCCATATTATCATAAAAGGTTTGGGTTATATCCATGATCTTACCTCCCATAAATCCCGATTTAAATTATTCTATCATTAGCAACACAAATGTAAAATGGGAGATAGAAATAACTCTCTTTTTGTCCATAACACCTATTATTCTTAACATTTTAAATGGGAATGTATATGCCGTAGCAACTTTCTTCGCCTTTCCCCGGTCATATAACGATTTTCTATCTCACTGAGATATAGCTTTGCATCTCTGAACAACCCGTCCGAATCCCGTTCAACTGCGCCGACATGATCCGTATCCTGATGGGTTATAAGGATATGCTGTATAGAAGACGGGTCAATATTAAGCCACCCCATCTTTTCTCCAAGTCTTTCATAGTTATATCCGGCGTCGATCATGATCGTAGTTCCGTTCTTGGTATAAAAGAATATATTTGCGATCCACTCTTTGATGCTTTTTTTGACATTTGACTGCCTCCATTTGACTCCCTGTCTATAATCTTCACATAAAAAAAACGGGTAGACACGCCAAAAACCGCAGCCACCCGCCTTTACTTCAGGAAATGTTTTTATACCTTCGCATACTCCACTGCTTCTATTTTTGTATCATTTCCCTCAATCACTTCCAGTATTTCATCCTGAACCAGATGCTTTAATGCATCCGCCCAATAATCAAAGCGCTCCACAAATTCGCCTTTTCCAAAAAACCGCATGATTTTTCTTGCTTTTTACAGCGTTGTGTCAGTAAGGATCAGGATACCTTCTTTATTATCAGAAGTTGCATATACACCGTTATATTCGCTTGCCGTTTTTATCATGGCAACCAGATAGTTCACCAGACTGGTTCTGTCCGGATATCCGGGATAATAAGGAACCATTCCTATTTCATCATCGCCATAATCATAATATGCAAACACCTACGCAAACTCTCTCATCTCTGCGTCTGTCAATTTCACCTTATTCAGCATAGCGGCCTCCTTGAAATTCCCGATGATCCAAAGTATAATCCTCATAAAATGACTATCAGTATTTTATAAGTCATTAGGTGATCCCTTCGTTTTTCGTCAGACTCCTCTGTGTCCCAGAGCCGCTTCCTCTCGCTGCCTGCACACATCGGCCCAGGTCGGTCCGGTATGAAGCATCTCATCAAATTCCTTCAAGGCTCCCGGAATATCTATGTGCTGTGGACAAACAGCAGCGCATGCACCGCATCCGATACACTTATCCGGCCTCTTATCCTCCGGAGTGCCGTCCATCTGCATCTTTACAGTCATGGCATTGGCGAATTTCAGATCGTTGGAAGCCTGACTGTCTGTCTTGCCTTTCTTATTATCCTCATCAGCCATTCCCGCCAAAAGCCATATGTCCGCTACTAATTTAACGCATCCTTTAAAGCTCATCGACTTTTTTGCAAGAAATGTAATGGTTTCAAAGCTGGCTTCTGTTTCCGCTGAGCATCCGACAAAAGCGGCATAGTAATCAAGCCCGTAATCATCGACGAGATAACGGAATGGGAATCGGTCTCCGAAGAGAAGCGTATGGAACAAGAAAACTTAATTTACTTTCTTCCCTGCAAAATAAACATCCGTCGGTTTGTTGTAGCTGAAACCTTCCTTCTCTGCCGTAAGGAGGTCATTGTCGAATACCAGATAATCAGCATCCTTACCTGCCGTGATGGAACCCTTTTCAGCCTCAATACCAAGCTGCTTTGCGCCATTTATTGTAAAGCCCAGAAGCATCTCTTCAATACCCATCCTCTCATTTTCAGGCGGCATTACCGTATCGCATCTGGTCCATTCATAACCTCTGGTCTTTTCGGTGATCCTCCGTGTCATGCCGACTTCCATGCCAAGATACGGATTCCAGGTTGTAAAGTCTTCAAAAGTGATGTTGTCACTTGACCAGGTAACTAAAGCTCCACTATCCCAGACAGTCCTGCAGCGGAACTGCTTACAGGCACGATCCATTCCCAGCCATTCAGCGGCTTCATCCGGAGTTTCCGCATGCCAATGAGGCGTAAAGTTAGCTATAACGCCAAGCTTCGAAAACCTGTCAAGATCCGCGTCATCCTGAATCTCAAGATGAGCACAGGTGACTCTTACCTTTAAGCTGTCTCCCAGCTCCTTTTTTGCCATCTCAAAGCCATCCAATACCGTTCGGGATGCACGCTCGCCAACAGTGTGGAGATGAAGATCCAGACCCGCCTCATTAAGATTCTTTAAGAGCTCACAAATTCCCTCTGCGGAAAATGCGGTAGCTCCCGTCGTACCTATATCCACATAAGGAGTAACCATGGCTGCTGTATGGATTTTCTGGGTTCCGTCCTGGAATATCTTCATGGTATGTACCTTAAGATGCTCCGTATTATACTCACGCCGGAAGCGTTTCACCTCCTCAAGTCCCTCTTTTGCATTCCGCTCTGCGTTGACCACAAGGCTACCGTCAATATAAATCGGCAGCTTTCCCTGTTCATCGAGAGCTTTCAGACGTTTATATACCTTCTCATGGAACTTCGGATCTCCCGGAAGACCCGAATCAAAGACACAGCTCACTCCGTATTCAACCGAAAAATCTATCCAACGCTTAAGTGATGCGTCAACCTGTTCATCGCTAAGCTCCATCGAGCTGTCGAGGATGATAGGTATTTCCGCTGCGCCTTCGATACAATTTCCGGTCACATGTCCGTCCTTACGAACATAGACAGCAAGGCCCGGTATCGGATCCGGCGTATCGTCGGTAATACCATGCTTCTCAAGTATCTTTGAGTTCACCCAGATGCTGTGTCCTTCCCCCTCCTGAATCTGAAGCTCGGCATCCGGACATATGGCATCAAGATCCTCTTTTTCAATATCCTCTCCATTTAGAAATTTTTTCTCCAAAAGGAATCTGTACCGCTTTATGCCGGGATTTTCTTTTATACGCTTTGCCATTATATCCAGTGCTTCCTGTTTGCCGTTCGGCTCAAGGCGCTCTCCCATTTCCGCATACTCAAAGCCCACGGGAAGGGTAACATGGACATGGCTGTCGATTATGGCGGGCATGATGAACTTCCCGCAAAGGTCTGTAACCTCTCCCTCATACTCCGAAAGACCTGCCTCGTCTCCCACATAGACGAATTTTCCGTCCTTCACCACAAGGGCTGTTGCCCGCGGATTATCCTTATCCGAGGTGAAGATTTTCGCATTTTTGATGATCCTGTCTGCTTTCATATTATTCTCCTTTCATCTAAAGGGGTTTTTCCCCGTTAATTTCCGACTTGCAGTCTCAATGACTGCTCCGCTCCTTTATTATCAAAAAAATTATCCGGTATCGTTATCGTCACTACGGTCCCACCGCTTTCACCGGTTGTAATTGTCAGGTTCCCGCCACACATAAAATCAAGTCTTTCCCGAATGTTTTTCAGAGCAATATGCGGTTCATCATCATCACCTGATACATATCCGCTGCCGTCGTCTGAAACGATTATTTCGCTGCCGGATTCCGTTTTCCGTGTCTTTATCAAAATATGAAGCGGACCCGCATACGGATTTCTGCCGTGCTTGACGGAATTCTCCACAACAGGCTGCAATGTCAGTGACGGTATACGAAAAAATGTGTGGGGTGTATCATAATCAACAAACAGACCTTCCTCATATTGAGCCTTTTCTACAGCAAGATAGGCCCTTGTGTGATCAAGCTCTGCGGAAAAAGGTATTGGTTCCATACTTACGATCGCTGTAAAATTACGGCGTAGATACGTTGTAAAATCCAAAATGACCTGCCTTGCCCGTTTGGGATCCTGACCACAAAGGCAATAGATACTCGTCATTGTATTGTAAATGAAGTGTGGCCGCATCTGCAAAACCATGATGCTTGCGCGCTGGTTTGCAATTTCTTGCTGGTAATGGAGGTTGCGTTCGATCTGATCAGACAGCACCAGTCCATACATAACCCCACTCGAAAGCACGATACACATGTAATGGAACACAAAGACATCCGTAAACACCTGTATGACCAATGCGACCGTCAGAGGCAGCACGGCAATCAGAAGTGCTAAGAAAACCTTGCGGGAAAACTTCCTGCGACGCCGTATCACTCCCTGAAGATTAAGCACCATCAGTAACGTAAGCGGCATAATAAAAATCGGATATGTGGGGCTGCGATAATATTGATGGTCCGAATAGACATAGCCAAAGCCTCCTATAAGCAAGCTGCCTACATTCAGGATCAAAAAAACTGTCCACAGACCGATCACGGCACGAAGAAGCTTATTCTTTTGCATACTTTCCCCACTGCAATGCAGCATATAAATTGTCAGCATGGGACATGGCAAGGAGAAAAGCAGGCCTTCAAAAAGCCAGACCGTATATATTGCCGTAGCCTCAGTTGAAACAGAATACAGGATTTTTTCTATTAGGCTGGAAAGGCAGAATAATACTATTATAAAAAAATACCCTCGAAAGAACTTCCTGCTCCAATGGTCGATGTCGGGCATTATCATATTAAGCCACAACCCCAGAATCCCTACCAGCAAGGCCGATGTGCCTGCGATTGTATAGAAATAACTGCTCAAATTGTCCACCCGGCATCACCTCCCCGAAAACGGATAGCGCAGCTTATCCAACTGTTCCTTTACCCCCTCCGGGGTCAATGGCTTTAAGATGAAGCCGCTGGCCTCTGTTTTCCATGCATCAAGTGAATAGTCTGCATAGGCAGTCAGGAATACCACGTTTGTGGTGGGGTTTATCTCAAGCAGGGTACGGCACAGCTCCAGACCACTACTGTTTCCCATTTCGATATCCAGTATGGCAAGATCCACCCTGTTTGCTTTTGCATAATCAATCGCTTCCTGCGGCCAGATAAATCCCGTGATATTTGCATTCGGCAGAACCTCCTCCACAACGACAAGGCTGTCAGAAAGAATGACACCGTTATCATCCACCATGATGACATTTGGGGATTCATCGCTTTGCGCTGCAAGCTGTAACAGCATATTCGCATCGGTTCCGAGGAATTTCGATAAGCGCAGTATCATCACGGCATCAGGCAGACGGGTGCCGTTTTCCCAACGGGCTATTGTGGAGTGGCTTACATACATCTTTGCTCCGAGCTGTTTCCGTGAAAGCCCCTTTTTCTCTCTTAAGTATTTCAGGTTTTCTGCAAATATATTAACCTCGTTGTTCATGCAATAAGCTCCTGCCTGTCTGCCGTCATACTTCTTCTAAATAATCGAGTAGGGAAGATGTAATCCTCCCCACTCGCTGCACAGCCCGTGCCCGGCAGAGCCGGGATAAAAGTAAAGTTTTTAGTTCAGCTTTTTGCCGCAGGCATAAACTTCCTTCGGTTTGTTATTGCTGAAGCCTTCCTGCTCTGCCGTCAGCAGGTCATTGTCGAATACCAGATAATCCGCATCCTTGCCGACCTCAATGGACCCCTTTCTATTCTCTATGCCAAGCTGTTTTGCTCCGTTAATGGTGTATCCGATTATCATTTCTTCGATACTCATTCTCTCATCTACCGGAGGAAGCACCTCTTTGGTCCTTTGGTATTCGGGAATCAGGGTTTTTTCGGTTCTTAGACGCGTCATTCCGATTTCCATGCCGAGGTAGGGATTCCAGGTCATAAAGTCCACATATGCAATATTGTCGCTGGACCAGGTCACGGTAGCACCGCTGTCCCAAACCGTTTTGCAGCGGAAGCCTTTCAGGGAGCGTTCCTCGCCAAGCCAGGAGCTTGATTCTTCAGGGTCACCGGCGTGCCACCAGGGTGTATAATTTGCAAACACGCCAAGCTTTGCAAATCGTCCCAGATCTGCATCATCCTGAATCTCCAAATGTGCACAGGTGACTCTTACATGGAATTTATCTCCAAGCTCCTTTCTTGCAAGCTCTACTCCGTCCAATATAACACGGGAGGCACGCTCACCAAGCCGCATCAATGCCGGCCCATTCCAGTGCCTTTGTATTGAGCAGCATTGAGTGACCGCCGCCGGTATTCATAAACAGGGGCTTATCGCTGCAGATCTCGTCCAGATACGCTTTGGTAACGTGTTCTCCGTTTTCGGTCCACCCTGCTGCCAGATAGAACTCGCGCTGCGGGTTCTTTTCTATAAAGTCGCGGATGATCTCCCGGTATTTGTCGTAATCGGTGGGGATAACAGAGGCGAGATTAGCCTGTCCGATCGCACGTTCGCCTGCCAGGTAACTGTGGCAGTGGGATTCCAAAAAACCGGGATAGATGAAGTTCTCACCGTAATCCAGCACCCTGGCATCTGCACCGGCCAGCTTTTTTGCTTCCTCCGCATCACCGATGTAGACGAACACGCCGTCCTTAACAAGTGCCGCTTTTGCAGTGGGCCTCTTTTCATCCATGGTGATGATGTTGCCGAGGACAATTGTCTGTTTCATCTGTAAAACCTCCTGTCTCATTATTTTTTTTTATATTGACATTATATTTACAGGATACGAATTTATTTGATCTGTTTCCCATAATTATTTACACCTGATCTTCTTTACCTGACACGAAGCAGGCTACCAGTCCGTAAATGATCGTTGGCCTGATCCATATTTCCGCAAGGAGATAGTTTGTATATTCATTGATGGGACTGATATAAATTACGTAATTGTAAAGTCCGGCAATTACCATATCAATAATAAAGAGCATCCAAAGATTGGCCTTGGTATAGCTCTTCCAGTCCTTTCGTGAATAGAAGAAAGTGAGCATTAGGAGCAGTATCACCGAAAGAGTAAGACAGAAAAGATGAATTGGGTAATTATTGAGCGGCGGCGGGAAAAGAATGTCACGTAATAATACGGTGATGCCTACGCATACTGAACTCCAGTAGTTGAAGCGCAGACTGTCAATACGCTTGAAAAAATACATTGCCATCATTACGAGACAGGCAATGTAAAACAGATTAAGCACCAGCTCCTGCCATGCCTCTGCAAGCCCGAAATGGCTTATTCCATAGAGCGTGGTTCCTAACGAAAGTACCAGGGCAACTGTTGTAATAGCTATATCAATGATCTGCGATTTCTTTTTAAATCTTGTTTCCATAATATGCTCCCTCTCGGATCAATTATCGGGATATGATTAAACTCTAATGTTTTTTTCAGACAGCTTCAAGGGGATGTTCCAGAATGTCAAACTTTATGTTGCAATTCAGTGGTCAGCCGGCCAGCATATCCTTTATTATATCCTGAGCAGCAAAGCCTACCACAGCCCCAGATTATTTGACAGACTGTCGTTTACATAGGGCTGCATGACTTCGGGAATAGCCTTGATTAAATAATTATTTACCATCGCTTTTAGAGCCTCTTACCGGAGAAATATATTTCACTTGGTCCCAGATTGCTGAATCCCTCATGCTCCGCGGTGAGGAGATCCGTATCAAATACAAGAAAATCCGCATCCTTGCCGGCCTCTATGGAACCTTTTTTGTCCTCGATGCCAAGCTGCTTCGCGCCGTTAATCGTATATCCCAGTATCATTTCTTCAATGCTCATCTTCTCGCTGGCAGGAGGGAATTCCGTGACAGTCCTGGATTCTTCTTCCATTTTCGTCTTCTCGTTGATCCAACGCGTCATCCCCACCTCCATGGCAAGATAGGGGCTCCAGTGCGTGAAATCTGCGTAAAAGATTTCATCGCTTGACCATGTCACCAGTGCGCCGCTGTTCCAAAGCGTTTTACAGCGGTACATTTTCGAAGCACGTTCCTTGCCGAGTAAAGAAGTCCAAAGCTCGATAGGCCTGCCTCCCACGTTTCCGCTATGCCACCAAGGTGAAAAATTAGCGATAACGCCAAGCTTTGCAAAACGATCCATGTCCACATCATCCTGAACCCACAGATGGGCACAGGTGACCTTCACACGATAATCATCTTCCAGATCCTTCCTTGCCAGCTCCACCGCATCCAATACAACGCGGGACGCTGCCTCCCCTACTGTGTGCAGGTGGAGATCCATTCCTTCCTCGTTCAGTGATTTAATAAGCTCCGCCAGTTCTTCTTTATTGAAAGCTGTAAATCCGACCGTACCCGTGTCCTCATATGGATTAACCATAGCCGCCGTATGGATTTTTAAGGTGCCGTCCATAAACACCTTCATGGTATGAACCTTCAGGTGCTCCGTGTTATACTCACGGTTTAAGCGCTTCAACTCCTCCAGGCCTTCCTTAACCTGCCATGCCGCGGCAATTACAAAGCAGCCGTCAACATACACAGGAAGCTTTCCCTGTTTGTCCAGCTCGCGCAAACGTGTATAGACCCTTTCATGGAACTCATTGTATCCCGGAATGCCGGAATCAAAGACACAGGTTACGCCGTCACTTACAGAGTAATCAATCCACCGCTTCAGCACCGTGTCAATCTGCTCATCGGTTAGCTCCATGGAACCATTTAGAATAATAGGCATTTCTGCCGTGCCCTCTAATACGTTTCCGGTCACATGTCCATCTTTACGCACATAGTAGCTCAGGCCCGGTATGGGATCCGGCGTGTCATCATTAATCCCATGCAACGCAAGAACCTTGGAGTTCACCCAGCAGCTGTGCATTTCATCCTCTATTATAATGAGTTCGCTGTCCGGGCAGACTGCATCCAAATCCTCCTTTACAAGCTCTGTGCCGTCCAACAACCTCTTATCCAGCATAAATCGGTAACACTTCCGACCGGGATTATTTTGGATTTGTGCTGACATAAAGTCCAGTATTTTCTGCTTGCCCTCACCGATAATGCTTACACCCAGCTCGGCATACTCAAAAGCAGCAGCCATGGTTACATGGACATGGCTGTCAATGATGCCGGGCATAATAAACTTCCCGCCAAGATCTATGATTTCTCCCTCATACGCTGATAGCCCGGCCTCGTTGCCCACGTAAAGGAACTTGCCATCTTTCACCACAAGGGAGGAAGCCATAGGCTTATCCTTGTCCGATGTGAAAATTTTCGCATTTTTGAAAATCCTGTCTGCTTTCATGCTTTTCTCCTAATCTCCATACACGCTCCGCGGGGCGGCGTCTGGCCGAAAGGTCAATATTATCCTTACGCCGCCCCTGCAATATTTTAAGCTCTGTGGTTAATATATGTTTTACTGTTTCCTGAATACCGTTTTACCCATAAACACAGTTTCAAGCACCTGAATATCCTGAATACCTTCCACAGGAACGGATTCAATGTCACTGTCCAAAACGACCAGCTCAGCCGATTTTCCAACCTCGATGGAGCCTGTTATATTTTCAAGATGCGCCTGATAGGCGGGGTGAATCGTATGTGCCTGAAGGGCTTCCTTAAGGCTGACACATTCCTCCGGCAAAGCAGCCGGAACATCCTTGAACAGCTCATAAGTCGGATCTCTCCTGACATGTCTTCTCGTCATAGCCACCTGGATACCCGTAATACCATAGGAGGGACTGACAAAGAAATCCGATCCGTAAGCACACACCACACCATTGTCGATCAGTGACTTACTGGGATATGTATTTCTGACGACATCCTCGCCCCAGTCAGCGACCATGATCGGTTCTTCGGTAGGATTATCATTGAACCATGCCGGCTGATTGCTGGCGATGATATGGCTCCTGCCCATACGTACCCTGTCCTCCGGCGCAATAAACGTATCATGCGCAATAATGTTTCTGATCCTTGGATTCGGGTACAGCTTCTGCGCGTTCTCATAGCAGTCGATCACCTTGCGGATGGCATAGCTTCCCATGGCATGTGTATGGATATTGAAGCCCTCCTTGTTGGCAAGTGCCATGGACTCCTCCATATGCGCTTCATCCCAGAGAAGCGGCTCTCTGGTGCCCGGCTTATGGTTGATTGAAGTATCCGCATAGAGCTCGATCATTGAAAACTGACCATCCGCGAAGTATTTTACCGTGTCCACGGTGAAAAGCCCTTCCACATCAAACTTAGTGCGGTTTGCGATCGCTCTTTCCAAGTCTTCATCCCGGGTCGCATCGTTGACATTATGAACGCCGGATACTCTGACAGTAAATTCACCCTTCTTTGCCATATCGGTAAGAATCGGATAAGATGCACACTGCAGACAGTCACACAGCAGCGTAAATCCGGTTTCGTTAAACATATCAAAGCATTCCTTCAGAGAAGCCCTGTGTTCCTCCGGCGAGAAATCATAGCCCGGAATACTGTCAATGATGGGAAGAAAGGTAACAGGCTCCTTTATATAGCCGCTGGGACTTCCGTCCGCCTCCCTTACGATCAGCCCGTTATGATCATCCGTATCCTTCGTCACTCCTGCCACTTCAAGTGCCTTTGTATTTAAGAGGACCCTGTGTCCGCAGTATGACATAAGAACAGCAGGTTTATCCGGTACGACCACGTCAATATCATGTCTGGTGAACGGTCTCACGATACCCTGAAGCCCTCCCGAAAACCATGTTCTGTCCCATCCCAGTCCACGGATTACAGGAGCATCCCTGTGCTCATCGACATAGGCTTTCAAAATGTCCTGAAGCTTCTTTACCACTCCCTCGGGCGTGTCCTTTTTGGGATCCGGCACAATAGAGCTGAAGCTGCATGTTGCGAATTTTTTCGCTGCATTAGCAACATGATTGTGCGCATCTCCAAGACCGGGGATGACACTCTTTCCGTCACAATCGATAACCTCCGTGCTCTCTCCGATCCACGCCTTTACTCCCGTCTCGTCACCAACATACACGAATTTGCCGTCCTTGATGGCAACCGCCTGTGCATGTGTTTCCGTTCCATCCAATGCAATGGAATACACTTTTGCGTTTCTGTAAACCCTGTCTGCGGTCTGAGCCATTCTTACTACCTCTCTTTCTTATATTTTATATTTATATTAGGAACAAACTTAAGTCAAAGGTAAAAATATTTGGTCAGCGGATATATATTATCCCAATCTATGATTTTGATCACGGATTCCTTTTCCGGATGGATGTTGAATTCATCGAATACCATTACTTTCCTGTTCTCCCGGTCATAGAGCGGCCATTCATGCGCCTTGCCGTCCGGAGATATGTCTGCAGAAAGTGACGGATTTCCTGTCTTTGCAAACTGAACCCACATTTTCCGCACCGTCTTTGAAAAGTTTTCGTCAAATACCCTGCCTGTAAGGCCTGTATCCTCCGGGTGGTTAAGCACGGATGAAAGCTCGATCGCATGCGAGCACTTCACATATGGTAAAGAGGATTCCGTCGTGAAGTAATAGGTGTATGACTTACCGCCGGCCTTTGCCTGCTCCTCAGACATTCTGATATGCGTTGCATTAAACCATAACTGGCTGAACAGACAGCTGCCTTTTTCGTAGTGTTCTCCCTCTACGCTGTCACAGTAGCGTTCGATCAGTTCCTTATCCTCGTCAGGCAGCCCGGCGATCCTTCTCGTCATACGGTCATCAAACCACATTCCAAAAAGCTCCGGACCCATAAAATGGACAAAATAATTCATTTCATCCTTGTTGCAGCCATGAAGTATTTCGATATCCTTTATGGCGCCCTTCACATACGCCTCATACGGGTCAAGCGGCAGATATTTTCCGTCTCTTTCCGGACCTATTCGCAGTCCTGTCACCGCCGACACCCTAAGGAGCTCTTCCGCATCAACCTTATTCAGCTCAGCTACGGTTTTACAGCCAAGTATCTCCATCACTTCATTTGTGCAGCCGATGGCTTCTTCTGTAGATATTGTTATGGAAGGACCACCGCTCTGGGCGATGACCCGCCTGATATATTTGTGGGAACCCTCGACAAGAGGAAGCATAGTAACGCTTCCCGCACCGGCAGATTCACCGAAGATCGTTACATTATCGGGATCGCCGCCAAAGCCTTCGATGTTCTCATGGATCCACTTAAGCGCCATCATCTGATCCATGGGACCTAAATTCTGTGCATCCGGATAGTCACTGCCATCAGGCAGATGGGACAGGTGAATGTAGCCGAAAACACCTACCCTGTAAGCAATGGAAGCAAAGATCACGTCCGGGTTTTCCTTAGCGAGATTGCCCAGGTCATACAGAGGATCGCCTGTCGCGCCCATTGCATAACCGCCGCCATGTATCCATACCATGACCGGTTTTTTCCCGGCGGTTTCACCCTCTGCCTTCCATACATTCAGATAAAGGCAATCTTCACTCTGGTAATAAAGCGAACCGCCCTCACTTATATCTTCCATCTGGCGCGGACTTTTTGCATTGTAGTATGCCTCATATATGCCATCATCCGGTAAATATTCCGCGGGAGCTTTCCAGCGAAACTCTCCGACAGGCGGCTTGCTTGTGAAAGGAATACCCTTATATGCAATGATATTTTCAGATTTTCTGCCTACAAATGTGCCGTTTATGCACTTCACGGCAAGTGATTTGTCAAAATTACCGTCTGTGATCTTCCTGTTCTCACCATACCCGGCTCTTACCTTCTTCCTTGCATCATCAAGAGCTTTTCGTGTCTCCTCTGTCAGGGGCGGTGCCATCAGATTCTTAACTTCACTCATTTTCTGTTTACCTCCAGTTCCATTCTGATTGTCGCGTAATGCAAACACTGTTATGGATTTATATGAATCTTAATTTATACAAATCCGCATTTATCTTATAGCATTTCTTATCTCGTTATAAGTATGTGTGACAAAACGTCACATTTTTATGCCATAATGACAGTACAGGGGAAGGTTATTGGGATTTTTAAATCTATGACTGAACAGTTGCTGTTATTCATGGAATTGTCAGCTTTACCACCGTGCCTCCACCTTCTCTTTGCATGATCTTCATTTCCCCACGACACATCATCTTAAGTCTCTGCCGGATATTCGCAAGGGCAATATGGGGCTTGTCATCATCGACAGGTTCAAAACCGGGTCCGTTATCCGAAACAATGATCTCGCTTCCTGAAGCCGACTCCCGCGTCTGAATGGAAATAAACAGCGGTTCTGAATCGGGGTCCAGACCGTGTTTTACGGCATTCTCCACTATTGGCTGCAGGGTCAGCGGCGGCAGGCGAAAGCTGGTGTGCGGCGTATCATATTCAACGAAAAGATCCTCATCATACAGTGCCTGCTCAACATTGAGATAGGCAACAGTATGTTCCAGTTCCTCCGAAAAGGGGATGGTTTCACCGCTTGCCAGGGCGTTCAGGTTCTTTTCAAGATAGTTGTTAAAATCCAGCGTGACCCTCTGCGCCTCCGAAGGATCCTGCTGACAGAGGTAATAGATGCTCATCAGAGTGTTATGAATGAAATGCGGCCTCATCTGAAGCGCCATTATGCCGGCATTCTGCCTTGCGATCTCCTGCTGTTGACGCTGCTCCCGCTCGATCTCGTCAGAAAGCACAATACCGTACATTGATAATGCTGATATTGCAATACCGGTTACGATAAAGGGGAAGGAAGCAACGAATATATGAACTGCCAGGGCAACAGTCAGCGGCAGCAGTGAGATCAATATGGCGGCAAACTGCTTTTTCGTAAGCATCCTTCTTCTTCGGACAAGGCCTGCCAGGTTGAGCAGCTCGATCACAAAGGTTGGGACTATAATAAGCGGATACCATGCTCCGAAGTGGAAAAGGTTATCAGGATTTACATAAAAAAAGGCTGACGTGAATTGGTTGATTATCAGCAAAATAAGGTATATTACGAACTGTATAAAAACCATATGGAACAATGAGCTCTTCTGCCAGGACTCTCCACTGCAGTGGAGCAGGAAAAGAGTCATCATGGGTAACAGAATTACGGAAAACAGGGACATCACAAAATTCGCGATAACCGACAGCCGGTCCATTCCCGGAACCCCATAGAAAAGCATTTCCGATAAAGAAAGGCAGCAGACTAAAAAAAGAAGGCTGAAGAAAACCGTAAAAAAACGTTTACTCCATCTGTCAACACCGGGCATTATAAAAGCAAAGCAGATTCCCATGACCATGAGCAGGAGTGAGGCACCATAATAGATCCCGTAAATAAAGATCGTCTGATCGCTCATTTTTCGATATCTCCTGACCAAACCGGATAACGGAGTTTTTTCAGCTGTTCCTTTACCCCTTCATAAGTCAGCGGCTTTTTCATGAAACCACATGCTCCTGTACTCCATGCATCAAAGGCATATCCAATATAAGAAGTCAGAAACACCACATTAGTCCGGGGATTGATCTCAAGCAGTGTGCGGCACAGCTCCAGTCCATTCGTCTTTCCCAGCTCTATATCCAGAAAAGCCAGATCGATCAGGTTTATTTTCGCGTATTCAACGGCCTCAGAAGGCCGGGTAAAGCCCGTGATCACAGCATTCGGCATAACCGCCTCCAACACGGGGATACCTCCCTTAAGAATGATCTTAGTATCATCCACTATGATAACATTAGAAAATTCGTCACTCTCAGCCGCAGCATTTAACAGAATATTAATGTCCGCGTCCAATAATTTCGAAATCCTTGCGATCATCCTGTTATCAGGAATACGGTTGCCGCTTTCCCAGCGGCTGATCGTGGAACGCTCAACAAACAATCGCTCCGCAAGCTGTAGCTGTGAGATTCCACTTTCAGCCCTCAATTTTTTCAATGTCTTTGAAAACATGGTCGACATAAGGTCACATCCGGATTCATTCGGTTATTCAGCAGCATTTCACTTTCTCTCCGCAGAAGAACACCTCTGATGGCTTGTTATGACTGAAACCCTCATGCTCTGCTGTAAGCAGATCGGTAACAAACACCAGGAAATCAGCATCCTTGCCGGCCTCGATGGATCCCTTGCTATCCTCGATACCAAGCTGTTTTGCTCCGTTTATGGTATATCCGAGTATCATTTCTTCTATGCTCATCTGCTCAGCTGCAGGCGGATATGCCCCCTTGGTCCTGCTGTGTTCCAGAGCTTTTGTCTTATCAGTGATGTGGCGGGTCATTCCTACTTCCATACCAAGATAAGGGCTCCAGTTATCACCGAAGAATACCTCATCACTTGAGAAAGTGACCACAGCTCCGCTGTCCCAAAGGCTCTTGCAGCGGTACATGGAAAGTGCCCTCTTCTCCCCCAGCAGCTCGCACCATGCCTTAAAAGGCTCTCCGCCCATGTTTCCTGCATGCCACCACGGTGTGTAATCGGCGAAGACCCCAAGCTTCGCAAAGCGGTCAATATCCGCATCATCCTGAATCTCCAGATGGGCACAGGTGACCTTCACATGGTAGTCATCTCCCAGCTCCCTTCTGGCCATTTCCACACCGTCCAGTATCGTACGCGACGCACGCTCACCTACGGCATGTACGTGAAGATCCAGCCCTGCATCGTTAAGGAGCTTTAAGAGCTCTGCAATTCCCTCTTTATCAAAGGTTGTAGTTCCCACCGCACCGGTATCCGCATATGGTGTGACAAGTGCGGCAGTCTGTATCTTTAAGGTGCCATCCATAAAGATTTTTAATGTATGAACCTTTAAGTGCTCCGTATCAAACTCAC
>CAMVGV010000058.1 GCA_947167135.1 uncultured Lachnospiraceae bacterium | reverse complement strand
AAGGAGTTTTCGGATATTGCATCCAGTATTAACTGTCCCGAACAATATCAGTTTTTCTTTAATGATATCAAGAAACAGTATATAGAAAACAAATTTAATGACCTTAAAACAGAGCTTAAGAATATTTTTGACGAAAAGGTGGAATTAAGCAGCGCTCCTCTTTCAAAGCAATTAGACGCGCTCCCTCCCTATTGGGAAGGCGAAGATACAGAAATGCCTAAAGGAAAGGAATTCCTGAAGGCCCACTACATAAAGCTGGAAAAATTAACTAACCTTCAACAGGCAAAAAAGATGTTTCCAAATAGCTTCGACATACTAAACAGGCTGGAATATGCTAAGGTTATGTTCAAAAAATCAAAAGAAGCTCTTCTGGAGGATAAAAATAACTGGCTGCCGGATCTGCCTCCAAATAAGGAGCACCTGAGAGAATTTTATGAGGAGGCTCAAAGGCTGAAAAAGCTGGAGGAACAGGCAAATATAAGTTACAAAAATCTTGAAGAGCTGAGAAAAGCCGGGGATGCAAAAAAGAAATATGAGAAGGGAATAGAGGATTATAAGCAGAATATTACTGCAGCTCTGGAAGATCTGGATAAAAACAGAGCACAAAAAGAGGCTGAATTCGGGGCACAATTTGACAGAGTCATCGGTAAGTATTACCGGATGGGCAATACCAATATGAAGACAAGGCCAACTGAATTCCCGCCCGAATACGTGTATGAGGAGCATAGGGATAGGTTAAAAGATATCACCCAGGAACTAAAGAATAAGACAGGCTTAAGTATAAGCGAAGCCCGTAATATCAAAAAGCCCAGGCGCATGGCCAAAATCCTGTCTACCAGCATCAACGAGATGGACAACAGAGAAGAAAGGGTTAGCCTCAATTCCTCTTCAAGACGGAATTCCCTGTCGCTTGAGAACAGGAACTCCAGGGTACTATAAGTATCGGAATCTTTACTCCTGCACAGAACCTGAAAACAATCCGGGGCGGGGCCGGGAAGCCTGCGCCCCTGATATTTTCCTCAGTCCTTCGGAAGACGATGGAAAACCATAAGGAAATGCAGTTGCTTTATGTTTATTTCCTCGGTGGACATTCCTGCACGTTTTGCAGCTTCTTTTGCTCCTTCTCTTGTCCAGTAGGTGCTTCCTGTATGTACATATTTTCCGTCAAAATCGTTACGGACTTCGTATAACTCCCATTCGGGATCTCCTGCTGCGTTGAAGATATATCCGCCTGAAACATTTTCAAGTTCTTTTTCATTAAGTATGTTCATAGCCATTTTTCATTCCTCCTTCAAGAGCGAATGCTTGTCAATATGTTTTATATCTGTATATACGTAGTAAAATAAAAAATGGCAGGGGGGAGTCAATGAGAACCGTCCCAATGACTCCCCTCTGACTCCCCCGGGCTCATTTTCCGGAATCATCTGTATATATATTTAGAAGACTGCTCTAAAAGCAAACATGTATCGACTACAGGCAAACAGAAAGGCAATTTGCCTGTCTGACATAAAAGCAACAGATATACAAGGAGGTAGTATATGCCGTTTATATTTAATTTTCAAAAATGGAACACAAAGCTCACGGCTGAGCAGAGGGATCGAGCCAATGAAATTAAGCAGAAATATGACGGAAAGGTCGTTCAGAACAGGGAGGATCTTATTAAATTCTGGAATGACTTAAGCAATGATCTTACCGCTCTCACGGGGAAGGGATTATATAAGACGAATTGCAAATATGGTTCCCACTTTTTATTACAAGTATCCGGAGTGGCAAATACTCTGGCTGCCAGTGCTCCTACCCCGTTAGAAAGAAGCAACTGGGAAAATATAATTGCAGATATGACTAATGCGTTCTCTGAGGGTTATAGTGATCTCGCGGATGCCCATCAAAACTCCGCCCTGAAATCCCAGATATTTACGGACGTAAAAGGGACTGATGAGGCCGATTTTTTTACTGAAGAGACCGAAAAAAAGATAGATGAGCTCATAACAAAGATTAATGCTGCGGCAAGAGAAGAATTACAGAAAATACCCTTAAATGCCGGAGAATACAATAATGACGCTTTCAGGCGTGACTCCCTTGAAATGCTGGTCGGGTTGACTGAGTGTGGCCTGAAAGGAAATATTCAGGAGGAGTATTCAAAGACTGATGATTATATGCTGTTTAAAGGCAGTTGTGTGTTTATTCCCGGCATGGGCAAATACGGCGTAAGCTTAAAGCCGGATTCAAAACCCTATGTAAGCGATTATTCCCGTTTTCACCATCTGGTGCCCTTACTGACTCCGGGTGTTAAAGGAATACGTCTTGTGAACGGATATAATGAATACCGCAGTAAGGGAGCAAATGCCACAAAGGATGATGAACTGAATATCAGGGAACAGATCCTTGTTGAAGGAAATGACGGACTTTATGCGATAGAAAAGATCCGGAAGAATATGACAAATGAAAGGGTGAAGAACTCTTTTGAGAAAGAAGTTGAAGGAGCTTACGTAGATTCTATCGGTGACAGGGGTGAGCTTGGAAAATGGGAATCCTTGCAGCGCGCAAGAAGGGAACTTATCGTAAACGGATGGTCTATGCCCGATATTACTGCTATCAGCAGGCTTGCCTCCCTGATCACTATTGCGGACCAGATAAAAAAAGATCTCACGGATGAAGAAAATGAAGCCTTAAAGAATTTATCGAATAAAATAGATTCTGTCGTACATTCCTCTCCGGGAACCGAAGAAAAACGATTAGAGCTGATCAACTCTCTTATAGAGGAGCTGGACAAACTTCCGGATACAACAAAGGAACGTTTCAGCATGTTTACCGGGATGGCGGAGGATTTAAGAAGAGCTGCAGAGCACCGGCTTACCGCAGCTGAGAAAGAGATCCTTGCAGATCCTTCGGAGCTAAAAAAGATTGCGGATGCACATCCTATAAAAGAATATACCGATGCCGAGCAGCAGCGTGATCTTGAGTGGCTTGATAATATCGAAGCAAAGGATAAGGAGCTTAATGATATTTTCAAGAAGGATCCCTATGCCCATGACAGGATACGTGAGCTTCAGGATCTGACAAAGGAGAACCCCGGTCTTATCGCCCGGGGCGTAAAGAGGGTTCTTGGACAGCAGGCCTGGGATTCATTTAAGGCATTACCGGGCAGGGAAAGTGATGAACTGAAGGCATTAGACATCCTGACCCATAATGATTCTCCCTATAATGTTTCAAACAATCATAATACCCTGATCGATCTGGAAAAGGCCGTTAAGGAAATGACCATTGAAATACCCAAGAAAAACGCTTCCAGTTTGGGACGTAAAGAATTTACGTCCATAATCAGCCAGCTTTCCACTGCCGTCCCGTCTATCTCTCCCGGCTATGATGCACATAAAAAAACGACCGAGATTTCTGTTCTTGTAGGTGAAAAAAACATATTTGACAGGCAGAATGAGTATATTGAGCGCTTAAATAAGGTGCTGGATTCTCCGGGAAATCTTACCAATTCCCAGCAGAGGGATGAGATCGGTCATTGTCTCTTTGAGATTCTGGGACCTCTTTCCTCAGAAGCCAGTATTTTTGAAAAGGATACCGACGGCCTGTTCAATAAGGAAAATCTCAGTCCCGAGGAAAAAAACGAGATAGAAAAAAAATATATTACCCCTTTCGGCATTACAACAGGAGGGCTTATGAGCACAGCCTTTACCGAAAAGATCATGCCGATACTAAAGCTTGCCGACAAGGCTCTTGACCGGGCAGAATCCTTAATGAAAGAGGATGGACACATCGTTACGGCAACGAATTTAAAGCCGATCCAGTCTACAATAAAAGGTGTCTTGAAAGGCACAGCGACTATGAAGATCCATGCAATGGAGCCTTTGATCAGAATCCCCTACGCCAACTTTAATTCTCCTTCTGCCCTTCATATTGACAGGGAGAAGACGCCTCTGATCCCCGGAAAGACAAGAATATTCTCAACCGAGGAGATAGAGGAAAAAGCTGAGGAATTCCCGATCCACAAGGTCATAAATGCGGAATTTGAGCTTAAAGACATATGGGGAGAATACCTTGCGGAACGTGAAATGGGACCGGTCAGCCCTGAAAAGGAGCGTGAATACTGGAACCGGATCGATAATTGCTATAAAACCATGGAGACGGTTATCAACGATCTCGTAGCAAAGCAGGAAGCCGACCCCGCCTTTGCAGACAATAATATGCGGAATATGGTCGGACACTCTACTCCTATACAATCGTTTAAGGATGTTATAACTGATCCCAGGGCTATGAAGAACGATCTGGTACATTTAAAGGGAAGAAGGGAAGCGGTCAATAACGGCTGGCCCTTAAGTGAGCTTGGAATGTACAGCCACCTGGAAACCCTGGCAAGAAAAATAGACGGGAATATCAATGTCCTGGAGGCCGGAGGAAATGAGACCCGGGAATATGCCGCGCATCTGAAGGAATTCAGGAAAATCTTAAATGACAGGATACTGAATAAACCTTATGAAAAGGATCCGGAAATACGAGCGAACCTGTATGCGGATATGGCCCAAAGGATACACAACCTCTCTGAAGAGAGAAAGAATCTTTTAGGATCAGGCTCTTTGTCTTTGAAATTAAACAACGCAGTAGACAGCTCCATTGGTGGTGTCAATAATGTTAACTCCAATACGGAAGACGGGGGCATGCCCTTTGAGTATGAGCTAAAACTCTTTGAGAAGGAACTCCGTGTTGAAAATGCAATGCGGAAGCTTGATGAGCTGAAGGCTGTCGCAGACCCCATAGTTTATTTTGATTATAAGAATTATATAAACAAAAATCCGGCTCCTAAGCAGGACTACAAGATTGTGGACACCTCCTTTGTGGAGAAAACGGATATCTACCTGAGCGGCATAATGGGAGACCTTAACCGTGAATTGGAAGCAGTAAAAGCAGGTAAGGAAACTACCCTTGAATCCAAGACCGGGATCAGCCACGATAATGCCGTAGACAGGATATGGAATATGCTGAATGCTTCAGACTCCCTATTCCACGTTGATTCAAAGCAGTATAAGGCGGTTAAGGCAGGCTTACAGAAGCTTCATAATAAAACCATCACTGATGATGAAAGAGAGAAGCTTACAAATGATGTGAAGACTTATCTTACGGATCCCAAGTATGACCGTATAAATAAGCATTCGAAAAATGATTTCGATAATACCCGCTTTAATTTGATGTTCACACTCGCTAATGAGCTTGATCCCACCTGGGCCAAAAAGAATTTTCCGGATATGAACATTGCCGCCCTTCATGGAAGCAAAGCAGCGAATACCTCCTTCCATAATGTCCATGAGTTTACCAATTTTATGCACCGTCAGATGGCAGACGGCGGTTTCTTAAATAATGCAGGTCCCATTGCTTCACAGCACTGGTATTTAAGACCCGACAGCTACGGTCAGAAGGGTCTGGTAGAGGAGGTGCTCCGGATCAGGGGAGATGCCTCGATATCAGAGCTGGACAAGCTGAAGGCTGAAAAGGATAATCTCTGCAAGCTTTCCGGAGATGCGCCGAATATAACAGAAGACACAAAATTCAAGTCAGAATTTCCGTCTCTTGAAACCTACAGGCAGGAGATAGCAAGGCTTTCAAATGAGGGAGTTAATAAGGATGATAATTATTTCATCACTAATAAAGACCGGCTTGATCCCTTCAGAAGTGAAGCGATAAAGGAGATAAAGGCTTTTCTTAACGATACACAAAAACGGGATAATCCTCTTTATGACAAGGCTGCTCTTGCATACGGGGTTATGGATCCAAGGGGAGCTCATGAGTATATTGTCGAGCTTAATAACCGGAAGGTGAAGGCAAAGAACGCGCCGGAGCAAGAAAATGCTATGGGTCAGGCACCTACGTCAACGTCGGGAAAAAAGATAAAGCCTGTAAATCTTGTGGAGCTTGAAAAGCAGCAGGGAATTGATCTCCTCGGCCGGAAGAGCCTCAGTAAAAAGAAGATGGAATCCCAGGAGAGAGCCATAAACAGGAATACAATCCGAAGAGTGAATCCTTGATCAAGAGTCAGCGGGGAGTCAACGGGGGAGTCAGTGGGGGAGTCAGTGGGGGAGTCAGTGGGGACGGTTCCAATGGCGTTAAGTTAAGCCTTTTGTCATCCTGAGCGGCAGCGAAGGATCTTTTCTTCCGTAGAGAAAGATTCTTCGGGCTTCGCCCTCAGAATGACATTGTGTAGTCTCAGAATGACACTAACTTAACGCCATTGGGACGGTTCTCGTTGACTCCAAAAAGAGTTTGCATAATGAATAAGATACGATCTTACATCATAGGAATATCCGCGATCATTATATGTATCATATGTTTTGCATTGGTATATATTAGGTTTACGCCCAAGCCGGATCTTAACGCAAAGAAAGCATATACACTTGATGTATCGGATGGCAAAAGAAACATCCGGTATTACGGAAAGACCGATTCGCTGTATCTGTCGGGGCTGTTGGACGAATTGAAGAATTCTGACAGTTTTGAATATGAAAGTTCATCCGGCGCTTATGGCATGTATATCACTTCTGTAAACGGCATCAGAGCGGATGATGAAAAGAAAACATATTGGGCGATCTTTGTGAACGGTGAATTCAGCCAGCACGGAGCAGATTCACAGCCGGTGAAAGATGGAGATTCATATGTCCTGAAACTTGAGAGTTATGAGTGATCTTAAATTATCAGCAAAAGATGTTGCATATCTGGGGATTTCCCTTGCCATATTGGAGGCGTCTAAACTCGCACTTGATCTGTTGGCCAACGTTGAAGTTATAACACTTCTTTTTATCGTGTACACATTATTTTTTGGCAGAAAGACTATTTATGTGGCAATAGGATTTACTTTTATTGAATGCCTTCTCAAAGGAATAAATGTATGGTCTGTTATGTATCTGTATATCTGGCCGCTGCTGATAATGATCGTATTCTTTGCCGGCAGGCATAAGGCAGGACATATGTTTTATTGTATATTATCCGCTTTCTTCGGGCTGTTTTTCGGGCTGTTCTGTTCGATTCCGTATCTACTCATAGGTGGATGGAGTATGGCCGTGACCTGGTGGGTTGCCGGGATCCCGTATGATATTATTCATTGCGTCAGTAACTTTGTTTTATGTTTGCTGCTCTTCAGACCGCTTTGTGCGGTTCTGAGAAGAGTGACATCGTGACTAATCAGATTTCAAGATTTCCAAATATACACGAAAAATGACCGGATATAATTGACTCCTAAGCCCACTTATATCTAACTTTTTCAAAGCTATATCGATTATACTCTAATAACTTTTCCCGCTGAAGTCGCCCAATTACTATATATGGCCGGATTTTCTGACTGTCCGCAAATGATTTTATTGCACTTAAACTAAAATCAGCACATCCAATAAACTTTTCGTAAGCATTTGAATCAATCAGTCTTGTGCTTGCAAAAGTATCAGCACCTACCTCAATATCAGCATTCCCATCATAATCAATAAAATTTATGGAACTGCTAACATCACCATTAGCAATGTGCCCCAATTCATGAAACAATGAAAACCAAAAAATGTCAGCATAGGATCCTCTGATGGTCAAAACCATCTGATAAGTACCGTCATTCTTTTTTGAAATAAATCCCTGAACAGGTGCTCCTCGGAAGTTCCTGACAACAGAAAAATCTATACCATATTCGCTAAATAGTTCTGTCAAAGATTTCTGAATAGACTCTTCTGCGTTGCACATGATTGTTTTTGCCTTGACTACAAGCTCATCAATTTTATCTATGTCAAATTTAGTGCTGACATTGCGCTTTTCTCCGGCAATCTGACAAAGTCTGATCCAAGCCCCTATAACATAAGGATCCATCTTGTATTTCGAAGACAATCTAAGTGCGCCTTCCGGAACAATTTCTTTCAGATTTGATATATTACTCATCTGAAGTGCTTTCCTTAGAGAAAGAATAGAATCATCCACAGCTTCTCTGAGCGGCATTTTACCAATTTCTCTCAGATATTTCACAATATCCTTTAAGCTATTCCTTGCTACCCGCTCTTCATCTGTAATTGTGTCTGATTCATTGATTTCCATCAACTCCGCATCATAATTTGCCTGCAAATTGATCCAAAAAGATTTTGATATACCCAGAGCATATTCCAATGCAAAAGCAAACTTTGCAGAAATGTCTTTTTTTCCAGCTATAACATTACATACATATGCAGGAGTTACTCCGGTTCTCGCAGCTAATTCTGCCTGTGTTATACCTCTTTCAATAAGAATATCACTTATTGTTTCTCCCGGATGAATAATCAGATCACGAGATAAACCAGTTATACTTGTCGCCATGATAATCACTCACCCCTTCCACTTCAATCTCTTCACAAATCTTAATCGTATCTTGTGTTGCATTTAATTCTATAATCAATCTAATATTTGCTGATACATGCAAAGAATATGTAGTCTGCTTATATCCCGATAGTTGTTCTGGCTTTCCCAGCCCAAGAGATAAGAATATTCCAAAATTATCTGCCGCTATCAGACGATCCATAAGCTTCTTAATTGCACGTACCCATTCAAATGGCAGCTTTTTCTTCATCTTTGAATAATCAGTGAAAAACTTTTCCACTTTCTTATTCGCATACGTTATTTTCAATAATGACTACCGCACCCCCTTCATTTCATATTAACCATTTGGTTAATATGATTGTATCATTCGAGGACAAAAATGTAAATAGCCCACCTGCCTCACCTGGAAATCGCCGCCGAGATAAAGCCCGAAAACAGTGGGTGGGCCTTGTTGGGTCTCGATTTGAATTCGGGATGCGCCTGCGTGGCAAGAAACCAGGGATGTGAGGGAAGCTCCATCATCTCTACTATCCTTCCGTCCGGTGAGACCCCGGATATTTTTAACCCGGCTTTTGTAAGAGCCTCTCTAAAGTCATTATTAACCTCGTATCTGTGGCGGTGTCGTTCGCTGATATCCTCCCTGCCGTATAGCTTATAGGCCTTCGTGTCCTTATCAAGCCTGCAGGGATAAGCCCCAAGTCTAAGCGTCCCGCCTATATCCGTTAATCCCTCCTTGTCGGGCATTATATGGATCACGGGATGTGTGGTATTGGGATCCTGTTCCGTCGAATTGGCATCCTGAAATCCCAGCACGTTCCTCGCAAACTCCACTATAGCAAGCTGCATTCCGAGACACAGTCCCAGATATGGGATATCATTTTCCCTTGCATATCTGATGGCTGTCAGCATTCCTTCTATACCCCGGTATCCAAAGCCTCCGGGAACTATGATCCCGTCCACATCCTCCATCATACCGGCGATATTATCCCCGGTGATATCTTCGGAGGAGATCCATTTTACTTCTACCTCTGCTTTATTTTCGGCTCCTGCGTGCTTCAGGGCTTCCACAACGCTTATGTATGCATCATGTAGTGAAACATATTTTCCCACCAGGGCGATCCGTACCTTCTTTTCCGGATGCAGCATCCTTTCTACCATCTCCGACCAGCTATGGAGATCCGGCTTGTTATTCTGAAGCTTCAGCGCCTCTAAAACCCTGTCTGCGAGCTGCTCCTCCTCCAACGCAAGAGGAGCCGCGTAAACAGTCGGAAGATTCAGATTCTGTATCACATTTTTCTTCGGTACGTTGCAGAAAAGCGAGATCTTCTCCCTTATATCATCATCAAGGGGCTTCTCCGTGCGGCTGACTATGATATCCGGCATGATCCCGAGACTCATCAGCTCCCTTACACTTGCCTGTGTAGGCTTGGTTTTCAGCTCACCGGAGGCGTGAAGATAAGGGACAAGTGTAACGTGGATAAGGATCACGTTATCGGGACCGGTCTCCTGCTTAAACTGCCTTATCGCCTCGATAAAGGGCTGGCTCTCAATATCACCGACGGTTCCGCCCACTTCTATTATGGCGATCCTTTCATCATTATCATCGGGATCCCTGAAAAACCTGCTCTTTATCTCGTTTGTGATATGGGGAATGACCTGTACCGTCCCGCCGCCGTATTCACCGCGCCTCTCTTTATTTAAGACCGACCAGTAGATCTTTCCAGTGGTGACATTACTGTTGGAATCAAGCTCCTCGTCTATGAACCTCTCATAGTGGCCAAGATCCAGATCCGTCTCTGTGCCGTCCTCGGTAACAAATACCTCCCCGTGCTGCACGGGGTTCATTGTTCCGGGATCAATATTTATGTATGGATCAAATTTCTGTATCGTGACCCGGTAGCCTCTCTCCTTTAAGAGTCTCCCAAGGGAAGCCGCAGTTATTCCCTTCCCAAGACCGGAAACCACTCCTCCTGTCACAAAAACATATTTTACCGACATATTTTCCTCCGATGTTTAAGGGCTGTGCCAGATCCGGCAATTAGCTCTGCTGACATTTTCATCTCGCCGGCCCTGCGATAAATAAAAAGGCACTCCGAACCACAGTCCGAAGCGCCATTGCTTAGATAAATGAAATATAAACTTTTTACTCCCGTTAGTCAAGGGCAGCGGGGAAGCAATTGGGAGTCAGTTGGTAGTGCGGAACAAGATCAAAAGCGTCCATGAGGTTGCTGTGAAAGTGGGATTTACAATACCGAAGCACCTTACAAATGAGGTTTCATCTACCTAAACGCCCCAATAGTTGTGTATAAGACATAAGCTGTCAATAGCTGACCTTTATTTTCAACTTGAATTTCTTGCCATTTACCGAAAACGGTATCGTGATTTTACCTTTTTTGACGGCTCTGCCGGTTATATGGTACTGCCAGTAATATTCATCAGTCTTAATCCCTTCAACGGTGTTTATGATCGTTTTTTTATCAGCCTGTGGTTCTATCGACAGCTTCTCGGCGGATTTATTCCGGATTTTCTGAAGATCATAGTCTACATTTATGGGAGTACTTACCGCTATATCAAATTCAGCTCCAACGGTAACCTTTGCCTTAAGATCCTCGGCGGATTTCAGATTTTTGGAATAATTTTTTCGACAAGCGGTTCAGCAACCGGCTTAAAATCGGTGCTTGTACTGTCTAAAGAAGATATGGGAACAAATGTGGGAAAATCCGGTGGGGTAAGCTTTTTACCCTCATATACATTTAAACGATATATGCTTTTCTACCTTTATATGGAATAGCTCATGTTATGTCTATCTCCGGTGTCAAGACACCGTCCTTGTCCTACGGACGGCCCTTAAAAGCCCATAAACATGGGGTTTCTGCGAATACATATCTTAAAAGTCTCAGTCTTTTTCCAACGCTCTTGAAAATATGTAATGCGGATTATCAAGGGCGGGGGTATAAGAAGCGGCGTAATTATAAAAAAACGGCGTAATTCAGTATAAAACGGCGAAATTAGGTTAAACTCGCAAACGCTTCGCTTTTTGCTCGTTATAAAATCGCTGCTGACGCAGCTCTCCGGGTACGGGGCTTATAACCCCGCACCCGAAATCAAGATATTCCCACCACCTAAAGGTGGTGGGTTATCTTGATTATTTTATATAATGCTTTTCAAAACCGCACTCGAAGCATTTTATATATGTCATATGGCCATTCTGGTAATGCACCTCAGTATCGGAGCTGCCACATTCAGGGCAATCAGCTCCGCCATACCGTATCTCTTCCTTCTCTTGAGGTAATTCTGATCCGCCAGAAACACTCTCCAGAGTTTTATCACTTAACCTGAATTTATCTTTCATACAGCACATCCTCCGAAAATGGGCAGTTTTAACCCCCTGTATCTATTTATACGAAAGGAATTAAAAAATGGCAATAAGAAAATATACAGTACCTGCCTCTATCCGGCAGGTGGCTAGGAGAGCTCGGGTTCCAGATCGGCACGAAGGTATGCGTGGAATGCCGGGACGGGGAAATTGTAATAAGGAAAGAACCGCAAAAAATGGTATAATCAAAGAAAGCGAGGATATATAAATGGCAAGAAGCATAAAAAGACCTGCAAGGAGAACCATAATATGGAACAAGACCCAGGGGTGCTGCGCCCACTGCGGGAGGCTGATACAGGCCGGGAACCAGACCGTGGACCATTTCATCCAGCAGTCCGACGGTGGCGGGTCTTACAAGCGGAACCTTATGCCGCTCTGCAGGAGCTGCAACATGCGCCGGAGCGATGAGGCCGTGGATCCCTGGGAGTATTACCGGTATTCCCCGAAGTGGGCAAAAAAGGAATGCGAGGATTACGCGAAGGAGTGGCGGTCGTTCCATACGAATCTTGACGGGGAACTGCTATAAGCCTTCACCCACAACAATCTTCTTCACTTCTGATGGCGAGTAACAGATAGGTTGCCAGCATCCTTTCTCAAGATATGAGCTCCTATATACCGGAAAGGGATTATTCTCTCCGGGAGGCGTTACTTCTTCTATAGTCATGATCCTGCCCTTCGGTATCCCTCACTTTTCAAAAACCGTCATGACATCATCCTTCTTTTCAATGTCGAATTCGATATCAAGCTTTTCTGGTATCTCATAACCACATTCAGAAGCGAAAGTGACGATCTCATTGAGGGTCGTCTTCCCGGTTGCCCGGAGCCCACGGAGCGACTTCAGGTCAATATACAGGAAATCGGCCATACGGTTAACGTCAGACCTTTCGAGCACGCCGAGCCCCCTGCCGGAGAAGCCATGCTCCTGCGCCACCTCCTTTACCAGCCTACCGTCAGCTTTCTCCGCTTCAATATCCGCCCTTGTCTTTTCAATGGCCCTTTCTGTCAGCTTTTCGAGGATCGGCTGGACTTTCCTCTGTAAATTGAGCAGGTCATCCATTGCATCGTTGACACTGAATGAAAGGAGTTTCATGTCACTCTGGATGGATTTTAGGTCAGCCATTAGTACGTCTATGTTTTTGTCTATCATGGTGTTTGCACCTCCCTACTGCCACTGCCCTTGCTCCCGCCATCATGAATTCTATGGCATCTTCGCCGCTTGAGATACCTCCCATTCCTATCACCGGGATCTTTGCCGCATGTGATGCTTCATAGACCATTCTCACTGCCACCGGTCTTATGGCAGGTCCCGAAAGACCTCCCGTCTTATTGGCAATAGCGAATCTCCTCTTATATATGTCTATCTTCATGGCAGTCAGCGTATTTATAAGCGATATGCGGAAGTTTGACAGCTCAACCCCTACTATCTGAATATTAAATAACCCTCTAACCCTTGTAAAGACTGGATCCCCGGTCTTATATTTTTGTCAAATTTTATGCATTTATATGTGGCTATTTGTGTCTATATATGATATAATAAGGGTGCGGAGGATTTGTTTATGAAATTAACTGTTACGAAGTCCAAAAATTCAGCCAGCTTTTATGTTCAAAAAAGCATCCGGAAGAAAAGTGGGAGAACGACGTCCATAACGATTGAAAAACTCGGGAATCTTGAAGAAGTCCGCGCTAAGGCCGGTGGAAAGGATCCCTATGTATGGGCTCAGGAGTACGTGGATGAATTAAACCGCAGGGAGTATGAAGAGCAAAAAGAGGTCATAGTCCGTTACCTGCCTGCTAAGCTCATCAAAAAGGGAGAACAGAAATCCTATAACTGCGGATATCTGTTCCTTCAGAAGATCTATTACAGCCTTGGATTGGATAAGATCTGCAAGGAAATAAGTTCACGGCACCCTTTCGAGTATGACCTTAACGATATCCTGTCCAAGCTTGTCTATACCAGAACACTCTACCCTTCATCAAAGCTTGCAGCGAACAAGCAGGCAAGGGTCTTTCTGGAAGAGCCGTCCTTTGAACTCTATGACATCTACCGTGCCCTGTCCGTCCTGTCAGAAGAGAATGACTTCATTCAGTCGGAACTATACAAGAACAGCCAGAAGGTCATTGAGCGCAGTGATGACATACTTTACTATGACTGCACCAACTACTACTTCGAACTTGAAGAAGCAGATGATCTGAGAAAATATGGCAAGAGTAAGCAACACCAGCCGCTTCCCATAGTAGGCATGGGACTATTCATGGACCACGATGGGATACCCCTTGCCTTTGATATCTATCCGGGAAACAAAAACGAACAGCCTACCCTGAAGCCTTTGGAGAAAAAGATACTAAAAGATTACGGTCTCGATCAGATCATCGTATGCACCGATGCGGGATTATCTTCAAAAAGCAACCGTAAGTTCAACGACAGGACCATCAACGGAGAGAGGTTGAGAAGTTTTATCACGACACAGTCAGTAAAGCAGCTACCGGAATACCTGAAGGACTTTGCCCTTGGCCCTGAAGGATGGCATCTATCTGGAGACAGCAGGAGCTATAACATAAACAAACTGGACGAATCGGAATACTATGATGCAGTCTTTTATAAGGACCGCTGGATTAAAGAGGATCTGTCAGGCCGGAAGATCAGGAAGGCGGCAAAGCCCCTTGAGCAGCACCTCATTGTCTCATTCTCCTTTAAGTACAAAAACTATCAGGGCAAGATAAGGCAGGGACAAGTCGAGCGTGCGAAAAAAATGATAGACAGCGGCAAGTATAAGCAGCGTCCAAAGAACCAGAACGATCCTCTCCGTTTTATAGCAAGGGATACCATGACTGAGAATGGCGAGATATGTTCAGCGGAAGTGCCCTACCTCAATACCGCCCTTATCGAAGAAGAATCAAGATATGATGGTTTTTATGCCGTATGTACCAACCTTGAAGATATGAATGTAGATGAGATAGTCAGGATAAACAAGAAACGCTGGGAGATAGAAGAATGCTTCCGTATCATGAAGACAGATTTCAAAGCAAGGCCGGTATATCTGCAGCGAGAAGACAGGATCAGAGCACATTTCCTTACATGCTTCATCTCGCTCTTTATCTATCGCGTATTAGAGAAAAAGCTAGATGAAAAGTATACCAGTGAAGAAATCATAAGCACTTTGAGAGATATGTATATGCAGCGCCCCGGCGAAAAACTCGGATACATCCCTGCCTATACAAGAACAGATCTTACAGATGATCTTCATGCCGTCAGCGGCTTCAGGACTGACTATGAGATAATCACTGATATAAACATGAAGAAGGTAATCCGGGAATCCAGGAAGAAATAAAACTCACATACACTGTACGGATATAGGCTACTGCATCCGGAAGAAAAGAGGGATCCCTTCGGGACAGGGGCTGGAGCTCTGCCGCGCGGGGCAGGCCGAGGCCAACGCCATAGACCAGTGCGCAAGACGCGGAACGAGCTGCGAAGGCTCCACGCTTTACGTGACAACCCAGCCCTGTGTATTCTGCTATATCCATGATTAAAGCGCCAAAAGTAATTGTCACCACATAAGCTTGCTTGTGGTGGGGACAAGAACTTTGGGCGCACCCCTACACGAGCAGAAGTGGGGCGCAAAACCGATGTCCAGTGGACATCGGTTTTGCGCCGACCGTAGCGAAGCGGAGACCGCGTAGCACGGAACAATCCGTGTTTAATCAAAATGTGACTTTTGGCGTCCGAATCATATCCATATAATACAGTCAGGTATAAAGAAGGTTATTTTCAAGGGGGAATATCCC
>CAMVGV010000057.1 GCA_947167135.1 uncultured Lachnospiraceae bacterium | reverse complement strand
CGTGAATGGAAAAAACTGCTTACCATACCAGAGAAAAAAGTGCTTGACTTTTGCAGAATATATGCCTAAACATACAGAAAAGATGCTTGATATGTACATGACCAGAGCGCTGGATATGATGAATGAAGCCGTAAGGTACTGGGATGTGGATAAGCTGAATAAAAGAATGGAGGTGTATGAAAAGGGTCTCAACCGGCTTGAGGGCAGAATTAAAAGAACTGGTGGTGATCCGCTTAATAACAGTACCTTCATTTCACTAAGCGACCAGATAGAGGTATTCAGGCGCTCCATATGGATGAAAGAAAATGTCAATAGATTAAAGGCCTGTTTTGGGGAGAGACCGGAAACCGTTAGTGAAGAAGAGTGGCGCGAAAATAAGGAAAAAGCGGTAAATGAGATCCTTTCATACGTTGACACGAGGCCGGAGCTCAGGCAATCCACATACGGTATTGAAAATGATGATGAACTCGAATATGCCGGGGTAAAAATATCCGCTGATGATTCTTCATTGAATAGAGATATTCATCCCCGGAAAAACAACGATCTTTTTGCTCTCATCGGTGATGCTGCAGCGGAATACAATTTCCCGGGGATCGCGGAAAAATATCCGGGTCACACACCCCTGTTAAAAAGAAAGGAGGGCAGAGAAAATGTAACGACTTCGCTGGACGAGCGTGTCTGGAATGATCTCCCGGACACGGAAAAGAAGCAGCTTGACCCTAAAAGATATGAGCAGACGTGGAAGAACTACCGTTGGAATACCCGCTTTGAAAAGGATCCGGAGCGTGCTTTAACTCAGGCATTAAGTGAGAAGTTATCTGTCGATACCGTAAGGACGATCTCAAAGTATCCTTATGTCGCAGAAAAATACGGAAGTGAAACCGGCTTTCTGGATGAGATCTACTCAAAAAAGACCCTGAAGGAGAAAATCGATTTTGATTGGCAAAGGGCAATACAGGAGGAAGAATATAAGAAACTCTCATACAGTGACAAAGAAAAGCTGAGTTCACATGTGGCCTTTAGGTATTTTGACACCCTTACTCCCGTTGAGCAGTACAGAGAAGATCCGAAAACGGCCGTAGAAGAGTATATCCGTAAAAAGACGTCCCTGGAGGAAGTGAAGAAGGTTGAGAAAGAATTTCCGGGCGCTGTTGATAAGGTCTGGAATGACATGTCCTGGTCACAGAGGGAAGGCTTTGACGAAGACCGCTTTGAAAAGGAGTACCGTCAATACAGCTGGTCAAAGAAGGTGGAAATTGACAGCAAATTGGCGTACAGATGGTTTGAAAAGCTCTCTCCATCAGAAATGTATGAAGAATCCCAATACCAGGCCTTTCAATATTATAAGCAAAACAGGCTTACCGAAGAACAGCTCCAGAATGTCGAAACCAATTTTCCGGGATCTTTGGCTAAGTACTGGGAAAGTTTAACGCTTAATGAAAAAAGAACCCTTTATAAGGATAGATTCGATAAAGAGTTTGCCGCCTTACCCTGGGATAAAAAGGTGCAGCTGGATGAGAAGTACGCCGAAGAGTACTGGAAAAAGCTTTCAAACCCCGAAAAGTACAATGAAAACCAAAAAAGGGCGGAAGACGAATTTTCCAAAAATCCGATTCCCTGGGAAGACGTTGAAAAGATAGATAGAGAGCATCCCGGTTATAAGGATGACTACTGGAAAACACTCTCAGAGGATGTGCGGTTCGAAAACTACATTGATGAACTGGACAGGCGAACCGGTTACGATCCGAAAGAGCTGCAGGATTCCTCCGTATATCATAAAATCACGGGGCAAGGAAGAAGGTATTCTGACAGATGCTGGCAGAATAGCTCGATAAAGCAGAAGTTTAAATGGAATCCCTACTTAGTCTCCAAGGAGCTTATAGAAAAAAACGTTAAAACGAGTGATCTCGTAAATGAGGGCCTAAGCCCCAAGAATTTTGCTGATTACATAAACCACATGACCCCAGACCAAAAGCTGAAGCTTGCCAAAGCTGCCTTTGATAAACAATTCGCGGCAAAAGAAAACTGGGAAGAGAAGGTTAAGTATCATAAGGAAGAGGCAGAAAGGAGATTTAACGAGGCCAAAACCATTACTGACAAGATCAAAGTCGATAAAGGGCATACCTTTGTTACCCTCAGGGAAAATAAAACTTCTTTATCCACTATAGAGCAAGAGGCCGGACCCGCAGTAAAAGAGGAATACTTCTCTTCACTGAGCGCAGCGCAAAAAAGAGAGATCTACACTGAAGAATATGACCGCAGATGGAATGAGGCAGATTATAACGATAAAAAGAAATTAGACCCGGAACGGACTAAAACCGAGATATTTGATCCCGCTTCTTATGAAGAAAAACGTAAATTAAATAAGGATGATGCCCTTAAATATCTTTCCTCCCTGGATGAAAAAGAAAGAAACATGCTGCATCCGGAGGATGCCCTTGCCCTGAAGGAAAAGGCGATACAGGAGAAAAATAAAGCCAACAGCAGCTCAAAACTCAGTAAAGAAACCCTTGCCGATGTGGAAAAGGCAAAGAAGTATGTGGATCGTGCATTAGATAAAAATGGTAAGATAAGCATAACTGCGATGCATAATCCTTTTGAGCTTTCAAAGAATCTGGCGCTCGCGGATAAGGCCACCATAGAGGACATCTACAATTTAGGCCGTATAGCAAGGGAAGCAGTTTTTCGGGATGATCTCAGATCTAAGACAGAACTCGGTAAGATGGGTATGGGTACCAATTCCCAGGAGATTTATACTTTTGTAAACGAGCTATTCAACACCAGCTCCAAGGTGATTCCGGAGAGCTATGGCGAAACGATCCCTGAGACGCTGACGGATGAACAGAAGCTCAGCTTCAAAGGAAAGCTCAATGAGGACGGTTATGTGGTCCTTTCGGACCAGCAAAAGGAGAAGCTTGCAGGATTTATCAGGAATCTGGAGCCTGTGGAGGTTGAGAGCTTTTCAGGAACCGGCCTTGAGAAACGCATCTCTGTATATCATAATCAAAGCCTTTCAGAGGGAAAAACTCTTTACGAGAATAACCCCGGAATGAGGCAGCCGGTTGAAAATGCAGTGCAGAATGAGAGCCTCAGTGCGAAGGCCGATATTGAGAAAGCCAATCTAAATACCGTAAAGGAAATGAATGAAGCTGTTCTGGATCTTAAGGATCAGTATAATGCACTCAGAAGCCACGGTCCTGCGATCTTTGACTCTAAAGAGTACAGCAATATGAAGACCGCCTACAATAATTTCATTAAGGCATATGACAACGTGCTTGCCGGGAAACATCCTGACGGAAAGGTAAATGACAAGCCGGAGGGCCTTTCCTTTGAAGACACAACAGAATTAAAACGCCTTAAGGATGAGATGTCAAAGGCCGCTGAAACTTATACCAAAGCGAAATTCGCCCAGAAGGGCGGCGGCATCGATATGCATAAGACAGGGCAGGGAACCGACAGACTTGCTTTTGCAGATGCCCTTTCGGAATTTAAGATAAGCCCTAAGGTTGCAAACGAGATCAGCAGCCGCCAGACTGAGGTTAAGAGTAAGAACGGCGAGATCAAACAGGTTTCTCTTTCAACTCTTGACAGAGGTTCAAAGAGGGGTCGCGGCCATCTGGAGTTCCACACAAAGCGGCTTAAAGAGAGAGAGCAGCAGCGGCAGGCTGCCAATAATACAAATAAGCAAAAGAAGGCAGCACAGATGTGAGTTTTTCAGGAGTCAACGGGGACGGTTTTCAGTGACTTCCCCGTTGACTTCGAATTCTCCTTTATCTCCCTGCATCCTTCTCTTCAAATGGTTTATTCCAGGAAATCCAAAACCATCCAACCTCATAATGTCTTGTCCTCCTTTTCACTCCTGTACTCTTTAAGCGTCAATACTTCGCAGCCCTTATCAGCATAGTACTTAAACATCTCATCCAGCTTTTTCAGATCATAACTCGTTACACAGTCAGATATCACGTGCACTTTGTATCCTGCCTTCGCCAGATTATAGCTTGTTGACTTGACACAGCCGGTTGCATCAGCACCGGTGATATAAAACTCTTCTATGCCGTTTTTCTCAACAAAGCCGGCAAACGCTTCACTTGTTAATGCATTGGACCTGGACTTTTCAAAAACATTCTCTGACACGACCTTAAGTTCAGGAACCAGTTCAGAGCCTTTCGTATCCGGCTTAAATGTTCTTGTCTTTTCTGACAGGTTGTAGTGCCTGATATAGATGATATGCATCTCTTTTGCCATTGCCCAATTGATCGCTTCATTTACCTGTCCTATGATCTTTTTATAATTCTTCGTAATATCATTCTGAAGGTCTATCACAACCAACGCTATATTTTTCATTTCCTGTCTCCTTCATATTTTCTTGCTATTTCTGTGGTTATCTGACAGAGCTTTTCCCTGATCCGCTCCGGCTTAATAACAGTCACCTTATCTCTGCATGAAAGTATCCAGGCAAGCAATCCCTCATCGTCAGCATACTCATGTTCAAATAACAGCCTTCCGTCATCCATTTCCGAAAAAGAATCTACGCCATACTCTTCCACAAGATGCCACTTCATTGAAGGATCAAACACTGCTTTCACCCTGTCTTTTGCAGGAAAGACCTTTTTGTTTGACAGATCCGGCAGCGGAACCTCACGATTCCCTTCATAGGATGCAACATGCGTGATTCTATCCATCCGGTTCAGCTTAAACAGTCTGAAACCATTCCTCAAAAGGCAATAGCCATATACATACCAGCTTGTCCATTTGAACTTTCCGCCAGTTCAGGAGCCGTTGTCTTTTCTTCCTGCAGTAAGATTGACAATATCCCGATCAGCCTGTCTATCTTCATAATCCCATTAACCTCTCTCAAGCTCCGTATGTATAATAACAAAATAAACACGACAGCTGTATGTCATGTTTATTATAGCAGAAAACTTTTTAAGTCTGCAGGGACGGTTCCAATTGACTTCCCGTTGACTTCCGGGGTTCACTCCCACCCCAAAGCCTGTTATAATACGGAGTACGCGAAAATATGAAGGAGGCAGTATCATAAAGGACATAAGGATCAGAAGGGCAGAAACCGGAGATGCCGGAAGGCTCCTTGAAATATATGGGTATTACGTTCAGAATACCGCAATAAGCTTTGAATATGAAACGCCGTCTTTAGATGAATTTAAGGCGCGTATTGAAAATACGCTGAAAAGGTATCCCTACCTCCTTATCGAAAAGAACGGGAAGATAATGGGATATGCGTATGCCGGTGCTTTTATGGCAAGAGCAGCCTATGACCACTCCTGCGAGGTAACGATATATCTTGACCGGAAAGCAAAGAAATGCGGCCTTGGGCGGCTTCTGTATGAAGCTCTGGAGAAAGAACTGAAGGATATGGGAATACTCAATCTTTACGCCTGTATCGCCTGCCCCATCGGACAGGATGAATACCTTGACATGAACAGTGCGGAGTTTCACGCCCACCTTGGCTACAAAAAGGCAGGGGAGTTTCATAGGTGCGGGCGAAAATTCGGACACTGGTACGATATGATCTGGATGGAAAAGATCATCGGTTAAAAAGGTGGTCCGGCAGATGACAGTATCCGCCGGGGTTTTTATCGAGATATTTCTGATGGTATTCCTCTGCCTTATAGAAATTTGAAAGAGGCAGGACCTCCACTGCCAGAGGGGAACCGAGCTTTTCCGATTCCTCCCTGACGCGGTCTTCTATCTCGGGAAGCTGGGAGCTGTCGCTATAATAGATCCCGGTCCGGTACTGGATCCCCGAATCCTCTCCCTGGCGGTTTACCGACAGGGGATCCACAGCCTGAAAATAATGATCCAGAAGCTCCTTAAGAGAGATCACCGAGTCATCATAAATGATCTTTACGGTTTCAGCGTGTCCCGAGTCGGAGCATACCTCCTCATATTTCGGATGGGCTGTGGGACCGTTGGCGTAGCCGGTCCTTGTGCGTAGCACTCCCTTAAACTGGTCGAAAAATTTCTGTATTCCCCAAAAGCATCCCCCCGCGAGATATATAGTCTTTTCCATTATCGTCCCTTCCTTTCTCAAGAAAGCCTTCTGTACATATGATTTCCAAGCATCTGAATTAGCTGAACGAATACTATCAAAAGTACCGAGCATACGATAAGATAATCAGTCTTGTACTGCTGATATCCGAAGCGGATCGCAATGTCTCCGATCCCTCCGCCTCCCACGGTTCCGGCCATTGCCGAATATCCGATAAGAGATATCACAAGGAGGATTATACCATTAAGCATCCTGGGTATCGACTCCTTAACATACACAAAAAACAAAATATGGAGATCCGAGGCTCCGAAGGAGCGGGCGGCCTCTATGACGCCGGGATCTGTTTCCCTTAAGCTTGTTTCAAATACCCTGGCGATAAAGGGTAGCGCCGATATGGTAAGCGGCACGATGGAAGCCGTTGTCCCTATGGCCTTTCCCACCACCAGCCTGGTAAAGGGGATAAGGATCACAAGAAGTATGATAAAAGGAAAGCTCCTGAAGACATTTATGATAAAGCTCAAAGCCTCGTACAGAGCCTTATTCGGTCTAAGGCCGTCGGGAGCCGTGAGCGTCAGTATGACTCCCGGGATAAAGCCCAGTATCACAGAGATAAGGGTTGACCAGAACACCATATAAAGTGTCTGCCCGAGGGCAGTCAGGATTATTTCCGTCATGCCTGTTGTTGAAACTATTCCGCCTGTCATTGAAGCACCTCCCAGAGTATTTTTCTGCTGTCAAGAAAAGCACATACACTATTCCGATCCTTTTCCTCAACGTTTATCACGAGGCTTCCGTATACCGTATTCCTGAAGTCTTCGAGCTTTGCCCAGCATATGGAAAAATCCGTGTCCAGAGCCCTCGCCATTTGGGTAACGGTGGGCTTCAGGTTATTGCTGTCATTAAAGAAAAGCTGGATATTTACGCCGTTTTCCGGAAGATTTTCACTGTTTTCCCTGAGAAAATCCCGTATCTCCTTTTTCTCGGGTTTTATAAAGAGCTCCTCGGGGCATCCTTCCTTAAGGACCGTTCCGTTACTTATAAAGGCTACCCTTTCACATATCTGCTTTACCACCTCCATCTGATGGGTGACTACTATTATGGTAATATTCAGTTCCTTATTTATCCTCTGGAGAAGGGAGAGGATGCCTTTCGTGATCTCAGGATCAAGAGCGCTGGTGGCTTCGTCGCAGAGAAGAAACTCCGGATCAAGGATCAGAGCCCGTGCAATGGCGACACGCTGCTTCTGCCCTCCGGAAAGTTCCCTTGGCTTCGACCGAAGCTTATCCTCAAGCCCCACAAGCTCCGCAAGCTCTGTAATCTTCCTCCCGGCCTCCGGGGATGATAGATTTAGTCCCCAGAATCTCATTGGAAGAGCGATATTATGATAAACATCGAGGCGCTCCATAAGATTAAAGCCCTGAAAGATCATGCCCATTCTTTTTTGAAGGGGACGCAATTCCTTCCTGCTGAGCTTTGAAAGAGCCGTATCATTTACCCGGATCTCCCCGCCGTCAAAGGCTTCAAGACCGTTTATGCATCTTAGAAGAGTGGATTTTCCGGCTCCGCTCTGGCCGATTATCCCGTAGATCTCATTTTCCCTTACTGAAAGAGAAACACCCTTCAGAACCTTATGATCCTGAAAGGTCTTTGTAACACTGTCTATTACTATCATCCGGAAATGCTTAGGATCCTTTCTTGTAGGAGGCCACGGCTGATAAGAAAAATACCAGCCGTGGTGTATTTGATGGCATGTGTGTCGTCTATATGTCCTGTTTCTCAGATGTCACCTGCGTTTCCGTAAGTGACTGTTATCAGAGATATGTGTGTCTTCCGTTACTGCGGATCGATGAAGGAAGGGATCACCGATCCCTTGTAATGCTCCTCGATATAAGCCTTTACCTCATCAGACTGTATGGCCTTTGTAAGTGCAAGGCTCTTTTCGGAATTTTCATCTCCTGAACGTACAACGATGAAATTCGTTCTCCTTACGGATGTTTCCTCGTCAAATTCCTCTATGTCAAGGGCAGGATACTTCGAGGGAAGATCCGCACCGAGAGCATAGTTTCCGTTTATCGTAGCCGCATCCAGATCGGGAAGCGAAAGGGGAAGGCTTGCAGCCTCAAGGGTCGTGATCTTATATCCATGGGGATTTGCTTCCTTGTCGCCGGATATCGACTCTGCGGAAAAATTATCGTCGGTCCCGAAGGCTCCGAGGGATTTTAAGAGTCCCTTCTGAAGTAAGAGATTTAAGCCGCGCTCGGTGTTTTCGGGATCATTCGGTATTCCGATCTCGGCACCGTCGGGAAGCTCATCAAGTGATTTATATTTCTCAGAATAAATGCCCATAGGCTCGATGTGAACGCCTGCGGTTGCGGTGAGATGAAGACCCGCGTCGCTGTTCTGCTGGTTCATATATCCAAGTGTCTGGAAATAATTGGCATCCAGCTCTCCCGCTTCGAGGGATGTATTAGGAAGTACATAATCCTCAAAAACAACAGTCTCCAGCTCCCAGCCGTCCTTTGCAAGCACTTCCTTAACTATATTGTCCAGGATGTCCGCATGGGGAACGGGGTTTGCTCCGACGATGATCTTTTTGTCCTCATAGCTTCCGGCTTCCACGGAAGCCTCTCCTTCTGAAGCGGCCTCCTCTGAAGAAGCCTCCGTCTGTGTTGCTTCCTCCGCAGCGCTTTCAGCTTCTGCTTCTTCCGAAGCCTCACCCTTCAGAGATGCCAGAGCCGAGCCGCAGCCTGAAAGCAGCCCTGATACAACCGTCCCTGCAATTAATAAAGTGATGATTTCCTTTTTCATAATGTTTCCTCCTCTTTTCTTCTTTTCCTGTTCGGGTCGATTGTATCGGATCTTAGGAGGAATGGGAAATACTTATTATTTTTAGTGGGCTATAGTTTTTTTCTATAGGAATGTCAGGGATCATAAGGACTCCCCCCAACCTGTTCACTTCACCTTGATGGTCATCTTGTATTTCTTGTTGAGGTACTTATACTGCAGCTTGATGCTGTCCTTTTCCTTCGGGTCGATTATGAGTTTGTTAGCTAAAACCGAAGCCTGTCCGGAGGTCTTCTCCTTTACGATGGTAAGCTCCCCGCTGTCTATGGTTGTGCCGAAGAGATCCTTCACGGTCTTTGTTTTCTTTGGTTCACCCTTTGACATGCTCTTCGCTGCTTTCTGTGCCTTCGGCTTCTCCACAGTAAAACTTATAGTGTAGGTGCTGCCGTCTGCCATGGTAAAGGTGGCGCTTCCGCTCTGCTTACAGGTAATGGTGGCTGTCAGCGTCTTCTTATCCACCTTTGCCTTTACGCCTCCCGTGGTCTTTACGGAGTCCTTATCCTTCAGCTTCTCTTTTGTAGTGAGCTTCGTGCCGTTTATGGCGGTCATTTTTAAATCTGCCGGATCTACCCCGGACTCCTTCACATGGGAGAAATCAAGCTGCAGCTTCCTGATATTCCCTGTGGATGTGCCTGTGGGGGCGATATTGTCTTCAGGGGCGGCATAATTATCGCCGGATTCCGCAAGGGGCACTTTTAAGGGCTCAGATGTTTTTCCATCCTCTGTCGGTACTGGATCGGGGTCAGGCGTTGATTCTTTAATTGTAAATGTCCCTGGCTTAAACGATATCAGATAGTTTCCCTGCTCCCTGTCCCCGGAGGGAGTGATGGTATAAGTTCCTGCTTCTTCCCCGGGTTCCCTTGAAAGGGTATACTCCACCGTATCCTCACCTAAGAGTCCCTCTGCAGAAGCGGTCAGCTCCGGATCCGCTTCCCCTTCTGTCTTTTCCTTATTATCTGCCTTTACAACGACTTCCTTCCCGGTGATACTGAGCTTCAGAGTGGTTTCACCGCTTTCAATCCCTTCCCTGTCATCAGGAGTGAAAATCACTGTCTTTGCTCCACTGTCAGATACATTTGTACGGGCTTCCCCTTCCTTAAAGCTCCAGCTTCCTGGAACCTCCGCGCCATCCACGGTCACGCTTCCGCTTATCAGACTGTCCGGAACCTCTTCACCGCTATACACCGTTTCTATATCGTTTACCGAAAGTATGGGTACATCCTTTTCAAGAATTGTAAATGTCCCTGGCTTAAACGATATCAGATAGTTTCCCTGCTCCCTGTCCCCGGAGGGAGTGATGGTATAAGTTCCTGCTTCTTCCCCGGGTTCCCTTGAAAGGGTATACTCCACCGTATCCTCACCTAAGAGTCCCTCTGCAGAAGCGGTCAGCTCCGGATCCGCTTCCCCTTCTGTCTTTTCCTTATTATCTGCCTTTACAACGACTTCCTTCCCGGTGATACTGAGCTTCAGAGTGGTTTCACCGCTTTCAATCCCTTCCCTGTCATCAGGAGTGAAAATCACTGTCTTTGCTCCACTGTCAGATACATTTGTACGGGCTTCCCCTTCCTTAAAGCTCCAGCTTCCTGGAACCTCCGCGCCATCCACGGTCACGCTTCCGCTTATCAGACTGTCCGGAACCTCTTCACCGCTATACACCGTTTCTATATCGTTTACCGAAAGTATGGGTACATCCTTTTCAAGAACGGTTAAGGTGACCAAAATACTGTAGTCATTATAGTTTTTCGCATTCTTAACGGGAATAGTCACAACCGCTTTTTTGCCTGCGTTCTCTATGCCGTCTACAAAGCTGAAGCTGAGCTTCCCGTCAGCGTACCCCGGAGCGCCATAGAGGATCTTGTCCGTATCTGTAATGCTTATATCTCCGTCTGTCGTGCCCCCCTCTTCAATAAACTCTGACAGGTCAACTATGCCGCCTTTACCGAATTTTGCGGCTCCATTTACGGCCACCTCCCCACGCTCTGCCTTCAATATGCATATTTCCCCAAGGGAGACAGGTTCAGTATCATTATGGTTCTTATCCCCCTTGACCTTGTACCATACGTAGTAGGTTCCGGCGTTTTTACCGGCGGGGACGGTTTTGCTCCAGCCGTAGGCCGGAACCGTGGATGCGCCCGAACCCAGGGCATACTGCATCGCACCGATATTTCCGGATACGGAGCCAGCCGTAATCAGCTCCTGCGCAGAGCCAGTATAGCTAAGCCCGGTCTTTGCTGCAGGCGCAGTGATATGTTCCGTTGGGATATCGGCCTTAGAGATCGTTGCCATCGCAGTCATCTGCTGTCCGCTCTCCGCCAGCTTATAATTTCCAATAGCCGCGCCGTCAAGGGCAAGATTGCTGATATTGACCGTCTTATTCTCTCCGGCATTCGCATCCGCAAAAGCCCCGGATGCAGTAACCGTCAACACATCATTATTTACCACGCCGTTAAAAACAGCATTTGTACAATCCAGCTCCGCATCCGGTTTGCCGTCATAGACTTTATCCTTCGCAGTAATACCGGAAACCCGGATATCCTTTTTCCCGACCGTCAGGGTTCCGGACCGGAAGGAGATCTCATAATTACCGGAGGTCAGTCCTTTTGGTGTAATGGTATAACTGCCTGCACTTCCGTACTGCGAATAGTCGGAATCATAGTCAAGCTCGCCTCCAAGGGCACTTTCTTTCTCGCCGTTCACAAGGCCGGAACAGGTCACGCCGCCGCCTGAAGGGGCATCACCGTAGGTAATGGAATGATCCTTTGCCGTAACCGTCAGGGGTGCTTTGCCGATAGTAAATGACACCGTCTTTTCGCCGGTATAGTCATTACCCTTACCGGTAATGGTCGCCGTATACTCCCCTGCGTCTGTATGGCCCTCAGGGAGGGATATCGTATAGTCTGTATTCTCTGTAAGCACGGTATCCCCGTCCTTTACGGTGATGGCCGGAGTATACGGCGTGCCCGTATATGCCTTTGCCGGAATACTTGCTATGCTTATATCCTCGCTTGTAAAGGGCTTCTTAAGGCGGACAACATTATCTCCAAACACGGGGTCAAGACCGGGAACCGCGCTTTTTATATGAGATACATCGCTTTCTGTAAGTGTGTACCCCGAATCAGCCTTTGCGACCACTGCACCTCTGTCCGAGGAAATGGAAATATCCTTTTCCAGTGCCCCGGCAACGGTAACAGGCAGAGAACCCGTATCGCATGTAAGCACTACCGGACCCTTGATCGTCGGAGATCCGGAGACGGCAAAACGGATCGTGCTCAAATTAGCAAACCTGCTTACACACACTGCATTTGTCGCACGGCTCCCATCGATGGTGCCGCCGCTCGCGGTGAAGCCGGAACCACTCTTCAAATTCACAACATTGGTCACGTTGTTTCCCGAAATCACACCACCACTGATATAGGATGGTAATAAACCCGCTCCAACCGTATTAAAAAAGACAACGTTTTCATAACCTGTGCCGGAGATCGTCCCTCCTGTCATATGAAAACCGTCAACACCCATAGACACAACAGAGCCTGGAACCGGGGTATCACTATCGGTAATCTCGCCGGTAATTCTGCCACCGCTCATGTAAAAACTACCGGCACCACCTGTCCTGATGATTGGATAACCACTGCTCGTTATCGTGCCTCCCTGCATATTAAAGGTAAGGAAACCGCCACCCAATTCAACGGCTCCATTATTCCCGCAAAGGATCTCTCCACCGCTTTTGCTGTCCTGTATCGTCAGTGTGCAATAAGGGGTATTTACAGGCGCGCCCTCCATGTAAAAAACAAATTCGGTAGTAAGTTTAGAGCCGTCTATCTTATGACCGTTCAGGTCGATCGTCACTTGCGTGGATTCTGGGATTGTCAGCTTCTGATCAACAGACGTTGCCGTGTAATCTTTTGTCAACGTGACCGTTCCGCCCTGTGAAAGTAATGTCTGCAAGGCATCCCACTCGGTGGCTCCCCTTTGCAGCTCCAGCTCACCGGAATCGTTCTTTACCATGGTTGTCCCGTCGGTCTTGTTAGTGAAGAAACTCTCCGCGTTTTCACCGCCATTTGCCAGGCCGGAGGTGATGACCACAGGTGTATCCGCCGTCGGCTTTTTAGTTGAGATGACAGGAATCGAAGCCCCGCTTGTCAAAGGACCGTCTATGTTGACGAGCGCTGTATTCTCCGAATCGAAGGCCAGATAAACGCTGCTGATCTTCGGTGCCCCGGAGATGTGGAAGGATGCCGGTTTATGGGAGAATATGCCGCCCTCCTTTCCTGTCCCGGACACCTCCCCACCGGTCATAATAAATCTGCCGTTCACCTCCATGACGCAGTTTTCTACATCCGTACCGGATATCGTACCGCCGCTCATTGTGAATTCGTTGCCGACTAAGACGACCCGGGAAACATCATGGCCGGAAATACGGCCGCCGGTCATGGTGAAAGTGCCGCTGCAGGTAATGAGAGTATTTTCCACCTTGCAGCCTTCCTGCATGGAAAAGCTGCTTTTAGAATCGATAAACATTTGTCCGTCTATCGTTCCGCCGGTCATGGTAATGCCGCCGTACCCCTTATTTTCCTCATCGCCCAGATACACCATTCCTATAAGCGTACCGCCCTGCATTGTGACATTACCGTAAGCGGCAAGGGCTGCTTTATCACCGGTACCGCCCGTGATCGTTCCGCCTGTGCCGCTGTTCTTAATTATCAGTGTGCCCAACACCACAATGGCTCCGTAATGTATGGTTTCATAGCCACTCTCAGCACCCGTCAAATCTTCATTTGAAGCAGAATAATCTATTCTATACCCGTTCAGGTCGAGCGTTGCGGTAGTGTCCTTCGGGACAAGCAGATGGGTGTCCTCAGATCCGGCAGTGATGTCCTGTGTCAGCGTGATCTCACCGCCTGCGCTGAGCGCCGCCTTCAGTTCATCCCAGGAAGTTACCTCAGTGGTGTCATCCGTCACCGTGATCTCATACACCACGCCTCCAATGGTGACCTTCATCCACTCTTCCGTGCTGAAAGCCTGATGTGCGAAAACAAACCATGTGCCGTTCTCGTCTTCTATGGGATTGCCGTCCTCGTCCTTTTCCGGGGTCTTTCCGTCAGCAGAGGTTTTGCATTTCTTCGCAGAGAACAGGCTCTTTTTGCTGACTGACACATCCGATACTTCTCCTGTCAGACCTACGGTGTCAAGAATCTCTGACAGTGCCACCTCGGAATCTCCGGGGAGGACATACTGCTTGCTGTCATAGGTAAATTCCACGGTGTAGAGAGAAAAGCCGTCGGTTTCCGCAATAGCGGTGTCGCCGTCGGTCTCCACTTCCAGTTTCTCTGCAGTCAGTTCACTGTTTCCGTCATTATCCGGCTTTTCTTCCGCAGCTTCGGGCTCTCCTGATTTTTCCCCATCGTATATCGTCTCGCCTGACTCTTCCTTATCGTATCCCTTACTGCCTTCCTTTATTATTTCATCGGATGCCTTCCCATCGGAAGAGTTCCTGCCATCCCCGGATGTCTCTTTCGACTCTGCACCCTCTCCATTTACCTCTTTGATATGATATACATTGGTCTCAAGGTTCTCGTCTGCAACCTCATCCAGCCTGAAGGAGACCCTGACTGGCGAAGACTTGTCCTCGCCGTTTTCATTCCTGGGCTGAACCTCGTTCCCGTCCTTATCCAGCACCTTGATGTCATAGGTATAGGAAGCCGCCACCTGTTTTTTTTCGTCGCGCTCACTCTCCACCGCTTCCTCGGCTTGCTTCTCCTGCGCCAGCGTAACCTTCTTTACAGAAAGCGTCGCTCCCTCCGGGAATACGCCCTCGTCTGCCTCCACTATGATCCTCACACCGTCGATTGACTTGGATTCACTGAAAGCCGAGAAGCTCTTTTCCTCAGCGTCCTTCTCTTCTTTCGTGTCACCGTCGGAAACAGCAGCGTCCTTCCCGGTCTCCGACTTGCTGTCAGACACAGCAGCATCCTTGTCGGTCTCTGTATCGCCGTCCTGTGCATCGGAATCTCGCTTCTTATCATCATTCCAGGAATCCTCCGATACCGCCGCAGAAGAAGGAGTCACCGCATCATCCGATTTTTCGCTTCCTTCCACGGTTGATCCTGCCGTATCGGAATTCCCTTCACCTGCAGCCGATCCTGTATCCTCATCAGATACAGCGGCATCAGATTCTGACTCATCCGTTAAAATCTCCCCGCAGCCTTCCTGTTGTTCTTCTTCCATAACCACAGCCAGATCCGGATCACCAATCTCCGCCGCAAAAGCAGTCGCCGGGAATGAATTTACCATCAGCGCCGCCGCAAGCCCCAGCGTAGCAATCCTTTTCGTGATATCCTTCAATTTCTTCATGATCTTAATCTCCTTTATTTCAAATCAAGCGTATAAGCCACGGATTGCTCCACTTCGCTCTCACAATCCTGCGTCCATTCGCATTCCGCACTATCGTGCTGCATGCTCATGTCCGTTGCCTTGTCTAATGAATAGGTGTTCTTTTGTGCAAGCACAAGACCACATATCCATTGACAAGAGCTTATACGCGTAAATAACCGCCGCGCCAAAGGGTAGTTTCACCCTATAGCACGACGGTCATCTGTCATCTGGATAACTCGCGAATTGCTGCGCAGTGCTCCCCAGCGCTTTTACGTGATAATCTCCCCGAGCCGAGCCGAGCCGAGCCGAGCCGAGCCGAGCCGAGCCGAGCCGAGCCGAG
>CAMVGV010000056.1 GCA_947167135.1 uncultured Lachnospiraceae bacterium | reverse complement strand
GCCTTCAGAAACATCATAAATACTCTTAACAGGCTTACCCTCACAGTTTTCCGTATAGCTGTAACCCCGGCTCAGAGTATTCAAGGGGGAAAGAGCGGAGAGCTTTCCGGCGTACAGGGTTCTTAGAGCCCTGTTTCTGTCCAGCTTCTTCCTCATAAGTGAAATAAGGCTTTCAGCATATCTTTTTGACCTTTCCTCCCGGAGCTTTATCTTAGATAGCGGTGAAAGGGCATCAAGACGGGCCTTCAGCTCCGAAGCCCCCTCTCTGTATTTAAAGATACGGCTGTCAATAAGATCTGTCAGTCTGTCAGCATAGCTTAAAACACTCTCCTCAAAGGCACTTAGCTCAAATACCGCCAGCTCCGCTGCCGCTGAGGGTGTCGGTGCCCTTAAATCCGCCACCATATCCGCGATGGTTACATCCGTTTCGTGCCCCGTGCCTGAAATAACGGGAATGCTGCAGTCAAATACCGCGCGGGCGAGCTTCTCTTCATTAAAGGCCCAGAGATCCTCAATGGAACCACCGCCTCTGCCTATTATGATAACGTCAGGTTTTTTATCCTCTAAAACCCTGATCCCGCGTATTATGGAATCTGCAGCCCCTTCTCCCTGTACAAGAGCGGGATAGAGAAGGATGGTGATATACGGATTTCTCCTCTTCGCCACATTTATTATGTCCCTTACCGCAGCACCTGTCGGAGCCGTGACCACCCCGAGCTTCTGCACATACGAGGGAATGGGCCTTTTATACATACTGTCAAACATGCCCATTTCGGCAAGCTCTCTTTTCAACTCTTCAAATTTTCTGTAGAGCTCTCCCAGCCCGGCAGCCTTGATCCTTTTTACGTATATCTGATAAGTTCCGGCTTTTTCATACACAGAGATCCTGCCATTCACCGTAACCTTGTCGCCGGCGGCCGGTCTGAAATCAAGATTAATTGTGTCCGAGGAAAACATAACGGCTGATATGCACGAATTACCGTCCTTAAGTGTAAAATAAAGATGCCCGGAGGAATGATATTTCACATTGGACATTTCTCCCTGAACGCTTATATCCGAAAGAATGAAATCGTCCAAAATGATGCCGTGTATATATCTGTTTACCTCTTCAACGCTCCAGATTCTTCCTTCAGATGCCATTTTCCTTTGCTATTCCTGCCAGAACCCCGTTTACGTACTTTCCGGCGTTATCCTGCCCGTACTTTTTCGCAAGCTCCACGGCCTCGTTTATTGCCACCTTTTCGGGTACGGCATCATCATAGAGCAGCTCATAGACAGCAAGCCTTAAGATCGACAGCTCAACCTTTCCCATTCTGGAAACGGACCACTTATCCGAATGCTTTTCAATGATAATGTCGATCTGTGGAATGAGTCCGAGTATCTTCCCGGTTTTCTCCTCGATCTCCGCTCTTGACGCTTCATCCGCCCTTCCTTCCGGAGAATCCAGGTACAGTCTGATCTCCTCCGGCATATCCTGCGGAGAATTGAATTCGCTCATAAAGATCAGAACGAAAATATGCTCTCTAATAAGGCTTCTCTTCATTCCTCGCTGCCCTTTTCCATATCCACGGCCGAAACCCTTATATCCACATCGGCAACGGAAAGACCTGTCATATTCTCAATCGTACTCTTTACCTTCTCCTGGACATGCCGGCTTACATCCGGGATATTATATCCGTAAAGGACTGTGATGGTCATTTCAACATGGACTATATTTTCAGCAACCTCCACCTTGACCCTTTTCTCATTCTTCTTCACGCCTACATAGGCCATAATGGTGCTGCCGAGATTACCGGTGCTCACACCGACACCCTCCACCTCTCCGGCGGCAATGGCTGCGATCTGTGCCACGACATCATCCGCTATCTTCACATCCCCCTCGATATCAGTATTCAGAAGGGTGTGATTCTCTTTTTTCTCATTAGCCATGATAATCCTCCGTTTATCCGATACATTATACCATGATTACAGCTTGAACGTCAGCGTCAGTTCCGACTTGTTTTCAATATAGGTGACCTTATCCGCATCGGGCATGAGATTGAATATTTCCTGTTTTGTGAACAGGGTATCAAAAAGCCCGTTATAGACCTCCTCCGAAGATGCCCTTATGGTAAACATATGGGAATCGATTTCCTTCTCGTGGTTAAATACCGCTTTCAGCCGGTCCTCATTGACCTCCGTAAAGTATTTTGACTCTTTAACATAATAGTATTCATCAAGGGATGTGCAATCCGGAAGGGAGCCCCGCTCCAAAACCGTATGTGTCCTCTGAAGGATATCGGAATTGCAGCCAAAGTAATTGTAGCTGGTGATGGACGCTTCTCCGTTATCCGAATCCAGATATGAGGAATCCCCGAAGGTCGTATCCACATAGCAGTAGGTACCGTCCATACGAACAAGATTCCAGGCGTGATTCTCATTTGCCGCCTGACCGTAAACCACCGTACAGAATATTCCCATCCTGTCCAGCAGATACTTAAATGACATGGTATAGCCCTGACAGATGCTTTTGTTATTTAAGAAAACAGATATGATATTCTGGCTGTCGGCAGCGTTCTCATCATACTCGGTATTATCTATTATCCATTCATAGATATACTTGACCTTTTCATAGTCGCTGTTATCATCCGGAACAGAGGCAAGTATCTTGTCGGTAACCGTTTTGATCGCGCTTTCCTTTTCCTTTCTCTCCTCCTTTGAGAGAGTGTACCTGCCGGCAAAATCAATTCCCAGGGTTTCTTCTCCCTGTGTCTTCATGGTTGTTTTATATCCGTCACAGAAAAAGAGCTCCGGATGGTCCATCATGCAAAGATTAAAGATACGGTCTATCTCATCGGGGTCCTTTGACGATACCCCGACACTCTCGTCCATGGCAAAAATGGCGTTGTAGATCTCCATATAGAGCTTCTTTCCCTGGCTGTCCAGAGTAGAAAAGTAATAGGCTCTTTCATCCTCCTTAGCCCCGGCCTCAGTATCCCCCTCTTCCTCTGCCTCTTCTTCCACGACGTTCTCTTCGGATGCCGTTGCCTCCTCCCCTTCCTCTTCAGGATCGGAAGAAGCCTCATCTTCCCCGTCGTCCAGTTCTTCCCCGTTGTCCCCGTCCTCCTCTTTTCCGGAAGCCGCCTCCGGGCTCTCCCATGAGGGCTGGGTGTAATCAGGTATTTCCTCCTCATTTCCCGTGTCATAGATAAGATCATAATCTTTCTCGATTATCGACCTTATTATCCTTCCCGCTATGATCTCCGGAACGGTATCCACATCACAGGCGGTGAGACAAAATGTGAGAAGAAATAAGAGAAGTACCGTGAAAAAATGCGGTCTTTTCCTAGTTCTCGCTGAATTCATCAAGCTCCAGTCCTTCGTTACGCTCCAGAGTCATTCCTATGGACCAGCTGTTCACAAAGAGAAGCAGAGGATTCCCCTTAAGATCCCTTACCCTCTTCATATCGCTTGTACCCGTGATGGTTGAAGGATCCGTCCTTCTGTCCCTTATCCATCTGATATGCTCATAGGGGAGGCGTTCCAGTATGATCTCCACGTTATACTCGTTCTTAAGCCTGTACTGCAGCACCTCAAACTGCAATACACCGACGACGCCAACGATTATCTCCTCCATACCGTAGTTTTCTTCCTGGAAGATCTGTATGGCACCCTCCTCGGCTATCTGCATTATACCCTTAACAAACTGCTTTCTCTTCATGGTATCCACCTGCCGCACCCTGGCAAAGTGCTCGGGGGCAAAGGTGGGAATACCGGAAAAGCGGAATTTGTCTCCGGGAGTACACAGTGTGTCTCCTATAGAGTAGATCCCGGGATCAAATACCCCGATAATATCCCCTGCATAGGCTTTGTCAACAACATGCCTGTCGTCTGCCATCATCTGCTGGGGCTGCATTAACCTCACTTCTTTTTCTCCCTGAACATGGTAAACATCCATCCCGGCGTCAAATCTGCCGGAGCATATACGCATAAAGGCTACCCTGTCCCGGTGGGCTTTGTTCATATTTGCCTGGATCTTAAATACAAAAGCGGAGAACTTCCTCTCCACAGGATCGATAACACCCGTGTCTGAAACTCTGGGCAAGGGGCTTATAGTCATTTTCAGGAAATTCTGAAGGAATATTTCCACTCCGAAATTGGTAAGAGCGGATCCGAAAAATACCGGTGAAAGCTTTCCCTGATTAACAGCATCCTGGTCAAAGGGCTCTGAGGCACCGTCCAGAAGCTCGATCTCGCTTAAAAGCTTATCTCTCGCTTCTTCCCCGATGGCTTCCTTTGATGCAGCATCATCATTAAGGGGGATATATGAAAGAGATCCCTCCTTTGTTCCCTTCTGGGTATCATGGAATTCAACAATATTCCCGCTTTCCCTGTCATAGACCCCCTTGAAGTCCTTGCCGGAGCCTATGGGCCAGTTTACCGGGCAGGTGCTTATCCCCAGTTCCTTCTCTATCTCGTCTATTAAGTCAAAGCTGTCCCTGGCCTCCCTGTCCATCTTGTTTATGAAGGTAAATACGGGTATCCCTCTTCGTCCGCAGACCTTAAAGAGCTTCCTGGTCTGCGGCTCCACTCCCTTTGCACCGTCTATCACCATAACCGCGGAATCGGCGGCCATAAGCGTTCTGTAGGTATCCTCGGAAAAGTCCTGATGTCCCGGGGTGTCAAGGATATTTATGCACATCCCGTCGTACTCAAACTGCAAAACGGAGGAGGTAACGGAAATACCCCTTTCCTTCTCTATATCCATCCAGTCCGAGACTGCATGACGTGCCGTAGCCTTCCCCTTGACACTTCCCGCAAGGTTTATCTGACCCCCGTACAAAAGAAATTTCTCCGTAAGTGTGGTCTTTCCCGCATCAGGATGCGATATTATCGCGAATGTTCTGCGCCGTAATATTTCTTTACTCAGCTCATTGTCCAATTTCTGTTTCCCCCGAATCGTGCTGCTTTATTATCCAGTCAACCGCCTGATCAAAGCCCTCCTCCGAAAAAGGGAAGCGCTCCTCCCTGACGGATCCCGGATCTCTCTTCTCATAACACCAGGGCTCCGGCCAGACGGTTGCGAGGAAATATGCATCATTTTCACCGTCCTTAGCCTGCTCCTCCTTAGGTCTGAAAAAAACGTTTTCCAAAGGTTCCCTGCCAAGGCGGAATCTTAAGCCCTCAAAGGAGCCTAAATAGGGCTCCCCATATAGATAGTGATTAAAGCTGTATACATCAGATTGTCCGATATAACGCTGCATCTGTCCCCGTCCCTTAAAAGACCCTATTCCTCTCTTCTTACGATAGCAATGTGTACATCATCCAGCTGCTTTTTTTCTACCTCTGAGGGTGCTCCCATCATAAGATCCTGGGCATTCTTGTTCATAGGGAAAGGAATGATCTCCCGTATGGATTCCTCCCCTGCGATCAGCATGATCATCCTGTCCACTCCCGGTGCTATTCCGGCGTGTGGCGGAGCCCCATAGCAGAAAGCATTGTACATAGCAGGGAATTTACTCTTCACATCCTCTTCATTTAGTCCGACTATCTTAAAGGCCTCCACCATGATCTCCGGATCATGGTTTCTCACGGCTCCGCTTGAAAGCTCCACTCCGTTACATACGAGATCATACTGATAAGCCATTATACTGAGGGGATCCTTACTCTTTACGGCATCCAACCCGCCCTGTGGCATGGAAAACGGATTATGGCAGAACTCAAGCTCCCCGGACTCCTCACCTATCTCATACATAGGGAAGTCCACTATCCAGCAGAATTCATAAGTCTCTTTATTCATATGCCCTTCGGCCTGAGGTCCCACAAGTTTTATAAGGACACCCGCGGTCTTCTGGGCCTTTTTCTTTTCACCGGCTGCAAAGAATACGCAGTCTCCCTTTTCAAGCTTCAGAGCGCTTACCAGAGCTTCCTTCCTTTCGCTTAAGAACTTCGCGATACCGCCGGTAAGCTCTCCGTTTTCATCCACCTTGACGTAGCAGGCCTTATTTCCCGATATCACCTCGGTATCCGCGAGAATCTTGTCTATCGCCTTTCTTGAAAGAGTGAAATCACTTACCCTTACTGCCTTAATGGTATTTCCTTCACTGAAGGGGTTAAAGCCGCAGCCCGAAAGGATTTCGGTAACATCAGTTATTGTAAGATCTATTCTCAGGTCAGGTTTGTCAGTTCCATAGGTTTCAAGGGCGTCCTCAAACCTTATTCTCCTGAAAGGCGCCTTTGATGCGCTTTTATAAATACCATGGCGGGCGAATACAGGAGGCAGTACCCTTTCAAGCACCTCAAAAACGTCCTCCTGTGTGGCAAAGGCCATCTCCATATCCAGCTGATAGAACTCACCCGGAGACCTGTCGGCTCTTGCGTCCTCATCCCTGAAGCAGGGCGCGATCTGGAAATACCTGTCGATACCTGATGCCATCAGTATCTGCTTAAACTGCTGCGGTGCCTGGGGAAGAGCATAGAATTTACCCTCATGAAGACGGGAAGGCACCAGATAATCCCTGGCCCCCTCGGGGCTTGAGCAGGTGAGTATGGGAGTGGTGATCTCCAGAAAGCCCTCATCCGTCATTGCATTACGGAGCTCCGCTATGACCCTGCTTCTTAAAACCATCTTATCCTTTACCGCAGGGTTCCTCAGATCCAGGAATCTGTACTTCAATCTGGTATTCTCATCCGCCTCCTTTGAGCGGTTGATCTCGAAAGGAAGCTCAGACACCCGGCATTTTCCGAGAACTGCTATGTCTTCCGGAACAACCTCTATCTCTCCCGTAGCCATCTCGGCATTCTTTGACGAGCGCTCCCTCACCGTTCCCGTTATCTGCAGAGTGGATTCCGTATTGATACCGGAAAGCTTCTCCATCATCTCATCGCTTTCAATGACCACCTGGGTCTTTCCGTAAAAATCCCTTAATACCAGAAAGCCCAGCGTCTTACTGACCTGACGCATATTTTCGTAATAACCGCAGAGAGTCACCTTTTTCCCTGCGTCCGAAAGCCTTAATTCATCACAGTTATGTGTTCTTGACTGAAACATCTTATATTCTCCTTAATGCTTAATTCTATAATATCTCCCCCTCCGGGGCATTTTAATGCGGCTTCCCTGTCATCCTGAGGAGCTTTGACTTCCCTGTCATCCTGAGGAGCCTTGACTTCCCTGTCATCCTGAGGAGCGCAGCGACGAAGGATCTTACTCAAACACTTCCCGGATATCCGTATACCCTGCGCCCAAAAGATTATCCTTCTGGAACTTCTTGTTCTTCATCATCTTTGAAACGAGGACCGTCTTTCCGTCCCTCCGCATATCCGCAGCCTCTTTCAAGATAAGCGCAAGCCTCTCACCCCTTATCCTCTTATCCACAAGGATCGCGGACTTCTCCTTCCCCTCCGGAGCCTTGAAGCCCCGGTCAAGGAGCATGGTTATTATCCTTTCAAAGCCTATGCTGAAGCCGCAGGCAGCTGTCTTTACACCTGTAAAACGTTCCACCATTCCGTCATATCTTCCTCCTCCTGCAATGGATGAGCCGAATTCGTCAATGGTGATCTCAAATATTGTGCCCGTATAATAGGACATGCCCCTTACCAGAGTGGGGTCGAAGCTTATATCAAACTCAGCGGATCTGGCAGCATTGACACAGTCGATGATCTCCCTTAAGGACTCCGCCGTTCCTTCCGGCAGGCTTTCTCCGAGAACAGTTTTCAGCTCCTCTATCCGCTTTCCGGAATTCTCCGAATTGTTGAATAACGACAGGTATTTTTCTGCACTTTCCTCATCAAAACCGGAATCCTTAAGCTCCTGTCTGACACCGTCAGGACCGATCTTATCCATCTTGTCCAGAATGATAAAGATCCTGTCATAATCCTTCTCATCAAAGCCCGACCAGGAAGCCATGGCTTTCAGAAACCTCCTGTCGGAAATCTTCACGGTGAAGCCTGTAAAGCCGATCTCCGCTAATAATGAAGTCGTTGCAAGAATGAGTTCGATCTCTGCAAGATTTGATGCATCACCCAGAATATCAATGTCACACTGCATAAACTGGCGGAACCTCCCCTTCTGGGGTCTGTCAGCCCTGAAAACATTGCCCATCTGAAGCGCCTTGAAGGGGCTCGGAAGGTCATTTACATGATTTGCGTAATACCTTGAAAGGGGCAGCGTAAGGTCATAACGCAGTCCGGAATCCGTGAGATCCGAGGCGTCCCTTGCCTCGCTTAAGTTGAGCTTCTCACCCCTCTTTAATATCCTGAATATGAGCTTTTCGTTTTCTCCGCCCTGATTGCTGGAAAGATTCTCAATATGTTCAACAACAGGTGTTTCTATTTCTGTAAATCCAAATCTTCCATAGGTTTCCCTCACCTTTCTCTGAACAAAATTCCTTATCTCCATCTCCCCGGGGAGAATATCCTTCATCCCCGTAACGGGCTTCTTTGGTAGTGACATTGCTTTATCCTTTCATTCAAAATTTATCTCTCAGACACCATTGATCTTCAGCCGGAATATGCGGTCATATCGATAGCGAACGACTGCAGTTTTGTGCCGAAACGCGGCGGCGTTCTGTACATCCCCCACTCGCACATAGTGCTCCTGTCATCCCGGGGAGCATAGCAACCAAGGATCTTCCTTCCGTACCTCAGACACCATCGATCTTCAGCCGGAATATGCGGTCATATCGATAGCGAACGACTGCAGTTTTGTGCCGAAACGCGGCGACCCGTAGCGAGAACGCTTTTTTCGAGCCAGAGGGTCGTCCGAATGTTTCGGTACAAAACAAAGGTAGTGAGCGTGATCTGACTGCATATTCCGGCTGAGGATCGTACAAATGCAAGAGACCGTCTGAAGATCATAAATGTTCAAGAGACCTCCCGAATATCACAGCCCCACGGCGTGACATTCCAAAATAAAACTCATCGGAACCACGGGTTGTACTGCTTCTCGTCCCTCACCGTGGTCTCCGGGCCGTGACCCGGCAGAATGTATGTAAATTCCGGAAGGACCGCTATCTTTTCGCTGATGGATCTCTGCAGCTCCGCATCAGACCCCGTGGGCAGATCCGTTCTGCCTACAGATCCCTCAAAAACGGTATCCCCGCAGACAAGCATCCTCTCATCCGGCATAAAGAAGGACATGCTGCCCTCAGTATGACCCGGTGTCTTTATACAGGTGATCTTTATCCCGCAGGTTTCTATCTCCTCCCCGTCCTTGAGCCAGACATCGGCGTCCAGCGTCACTCCGCCGTCTCCGTAGCCCATAGCCGTACCTGAGCAGTTTAAAACAGCATCGGAAAGAAGTGCCTTTTCATCCTCCGAAGCATAGAGCAGCGGCTCCTCGCCGTTATCCTTTGCCTTCCTGATAAGTGCGGGAACTCCCATGATATGATCGAAGTGTCCATGTGTTACCATCACGGACTTTAAGTAAAGTCCCTGTTCAGCAAGGAATTCGTAGACCTTGTCCCCCCTGTCCCCGGGATCAAAGACCAGCGCCTCCTTGCTGTCCTCCTTATGGAAGATATAGCAGTTCGTTCCCACCGGTCCCAGTATCATTTTCTTTATTATCACAGACATATTCTCTCCCTAAGTCCTTTCAATATCCAGAACTCCGGGGATAGCCCGTAGCTTCTGGATAATGTTATCAAGATCTGCAGTACTGTGTATATTGAATGACAGGTAAAGGGTCGCGATATTCTGCTTGTTCACCCTGCTGTTTATGCCGATTATCCCTATATTTGACTCCGTAAACAGCCTTGAGATATCAACCAGGAGCCCGTTCCTGTTGTTTGCGAAGATATTAATGTCCGCTACGTATTCCTCGTTTGTATCCTCAAGTCCCTTCTGCCATTCAGCCTCTATAAGCCTTTCCCTGTCGTACTCGGCCATATTCATTATATTGATGCAATCTGTCCTGTGTATTGAAACGCCCCTGCCTCTGGTGATATAGCCCACGATCTCGTCTCCCGGAAGCGGGTTGCAGCACTTACTGAAATGAACAGAAACATCCGTTATCCCCTTGACGACAATTCCACCCTCGCTCTTATGGAAAACGTTTTTCTTCGCCGTTTCGTCCATAGAAGCCAGGGCTTCTTCATCACTCATGTGCTTCATATGGTCAAGCTCGTATCTTTCAACCATACGGTTAACGACCTGGCCCTCCTTTAAGCCTCCATGGCCTATGGCCGCATATACCGCATCAAAATCCCTGAAGTGATATTTATCCATAACAGCCTGCTGGTACACAGGCTTCATTATCTCTTCCTGCTTTATGGCGTGGGCCTTGCAGTATTCGGCAAACTGTATCTTGCCCCGGGCAATATTGTCCTCCTTAAGCTCATTCTTAAACCACTGGTTTATCTTTGACCGTGCCTGGGTAGACTTTACAATTTTCAGCCAGTCACGGCTGGGGCCGTGGGAATTCTGGCTGGTTATGATCTCAACCCTGTCCCCGTTCTGTATAACATAATCGATATTTACAAGCTTGCCGTTGACTCTGGCACCAACCATCCTGTTTCCCACTGCACTGTGGATGGCATAGGCAAAATCCACTGTAGTGGAGCCCGAGGGCAGGTTCTTCACGTCTCCGGTGGGAGTGAAGCAGTACACGAAATCGGAAAAGAGATTAAGATCACTCTTTAGGAGGCTCATAAACTCCTTATTATCCGAAAGGTTTTTCTGCCACTCAAGGATCCGCCTGAGCCATGACAGCTTCTCTTCCTCGTTCTCATCAGGATGCCGCCCGTCAGAGGTCTCCTTATACTTCCAGTGGGCAGCGATACCGAATTCTGCAGTCCTGTGCATATCGTAGGTCCTTATCTGTATCTCGAACGGAGTACCGTTCGGACCTATAAGGGAGGTGTGCAGCGACTGGTAATTATTGGCCTTCGGCATAGCTATATAGTCCTTGAAGCGCCCGGGGATCGGCTTATACATCTCGTGGATTATACCCAGGGCGGCATAGCAGTCCTTTACATCAGAAACAATTATCCTTACAGCAAAGAGATCGTATATCTGATCCAGATTCTTCTGCTGATTCACCATCTTTTTGTAGATCGAGAAGAAATGCTTTATCCTTCCGCTCACGGAGGCATTGATATCGGCCTCCTCCATTTTTTCCGTAACCTCCTTCACGATATGGGCTACAAATTCCTCCCGTTCCTCCCTTCTCTGGGAGATCTGGAGCTTTAGGTCATGGTAAACGTCAGGCTTAAGGTATTTCAGCGAAAGATCATCAAGCTCTACCTTTATCCTGCTGATACCCAGTCTCTGGGCAATGGGAGAATAAATATCAAGTGTTTCTCTTGAGATCTCCTGCTGCTTCTCAGAGGAATGGAACTGAAGGGTGCGCATATTATGAAGCCTGTCCGCAAGCTTTATTATGATGACCCTTATATCCTTTGCCATGGCAAGGAACATTTTCCGGAGATTATCTGCCTGAAATTCGGCTCTGTTTCCGCGGTACTTTAGCTTATTCAGCTTTGTGACACCGTCCACCAGCTCAGCCACGTCGCTTCCGAATTCCCTGTCCAGATCCTCCTTCGTCATTATGGTGTCCTCCACCACATCATGAAGAAGTCCCGCGACTATGGTCTCCTTATCCATCTCGAGATCCGCGAGTATGGTAGCTGTGCTCAAGGGATGTATGATATAGGGCTCACCGCTTCTCCTCAGCTGATCCTTATGGGCTTCACTGGCGGTATTATAGGCCTTTTCGATGAGGCTGATATCATCTGAAGGGTGATACCTTTTCACTATCTCTATAAGGTTGTCATAGAGTATCTCGGGAGAAGTATAGTCTTCCACAGCATACATTCTTCTGTTGTCAAAAACATTCCTTTCCGCCAAGGTATCACCTCCTTTCAGAACACATAGTGCTCCATTTTTAAGATAATTGATTATTATAAACTGTTTTTGTGTAGTACACAAGCATAGACCCGCGGGCTGACTGGATAAACGCATCAATCTCTCCATCCGTATTGACTGCATATCCACAAGCAAACCCTGCGGAACGCGCTACGCCAAGCTCTCCGCCAACTGCGGCTAAGCCCGCAGGATATTCACGTAGGATTTCTGCCACCAGATGCGCTCAGCGCATCTAAACGGTGTCCAAAAAGTGCCACTGGCACTTTTCGTATATCCTTCGTGCCAATCCGCAGTAGGCGGCATATATTGTCGGCGGTTCCGATAAAGGGTTATGCTTGTGGACATACAGCCAACACGTTTTCTGGAGAGATTGATGCGTTTAACCTGCCCGGGGCAATTATAATAAAGCCGGAATCCCGGTGTACCCGGATTCCGGCTTTTTAAGTGTTAAAGACGGGTTTTTCCTTTATATTTAACGGACTTGAAACCAGTCTGTTTCAATCATTCCACATCCTGCAGTGCTTCGAAATCCTCTTCCCCGGTCCTTATCTTTACAACCTTGCTTACAGGATATACAAAGATCTTTCCATCGCCGATCTTGCCGGTATAAAGAGTTTTCTTCGCAGTTTCAATGACGCTTTCAACCGGTATACCGCTTACCACCACCTCCAGCTTGATCTTCGGCAGAAGGGTTAAGTCCACCTCGACTCCGCGGTACATCTGGCCTGTGCCCTTCTGGATACCGCAGCCTGTGACCTGGGTTACTGTGATGCCCGTGATACCCAGAGTGTTCAATGCCCTCTTGATCTTGTCATATCTTGAAAGCTTCGTTATAATTACCACCTTGTGTATTCCGCTCTCAAGGCTTGTCCCTTCGGTGATGGCGGATACGTTTTCAACGGGAACGGCAGCCCGCCTCAGGGCGGGTGAAGCCTCTTCATATTCACCAACGCCCAGATTGGTGTTTTCATTGGCAACCATTGAAGCCTCGGTCATATCAACGATAGAGAAGCCGGCATATGCAGAAGTAAGCCCGTGCTCCATGACATCAAGGCCTTCTATCTCCTCCTCCTCACTGACTCTAAGCCCGAACACCGCCTTGATAACGGAAAACACCACTGCCATTGTGATGAATGTCCAGGCTGCAACCGATACAAAGCCAATAAACTGTATGGTAAGGAGCTTAAAACCTCCGCCGTAGAAAAGTCCTGCAAGCTCATCATTTCCCGGAGCCGAGGTTGTGGCGAAAAGTCCGGTAGCAAGAGTTCCCCATATCCCGTTCATCATGTGTACAGCCACAGCCCCCACAGGATCATCTATATGAAGCTTATTGTCAAGGAACCAGACCCCAAAGCATACGATGAGTCCTGATACAGCACCTATTACTATGGCTCCGAAAGCATCCGTCACATCACAGGGGGCAGTAATGGCTACAAGTCCTGCGAGAGATGCATTTAAGCACATCGATACATCGGGCTTTCCGTATTTGATCCAGGTAAAGATCATGCAGACTACTGTAGCGATACTCGGGGCAATGGTAGTGGTCACAAAAACCGATGCCAGCTGGTCAACCGAGGTACAGGCTGCTCCGTTAAACCCGTACCAGCCGAGCCACAGAATGAATACACCAAGAGCTCCCACAACTATATTGTGTCCGGGAAAGGCATTTACCTTTGTGATCCTTCCCTCTTTATCCTTTTCGAACTTTCCTATACGGGGACCAACCATCTTTGCTCCTACTATGGCTGCGATACCGCCAACCATGTGGATCGCGCAGGAACCGGCAAAATCATGGAAGCCAAGACGTGCAAGCCATCCGCCGCCCCATATCCAGTGAGCTTCTACCGGGTAGATAAGAGCGGATATCACTCCGGAATATACGCAGTAGCTTAAAAATCTGGTTCTCTCTGCCATGGCCCCGGATACGATGGTCGCCGTCGTGGCACAGAACACCAGGTTAAATACGAAATTTGACCAGTCAAAGCCTGCGTAGTTTGTAAAAATATCAAAACCCGGTGCTCCGATAAAGCCCATAATGTCTTCTCCCAGAAGAAGGCCAAAACCGATTAGTATGAACATACAGCAGCCGATACAGAAATCCATGATATTCTTCATAAGGATATTCCCTGCGTTCTTGGCCCTTGCAAATCCTGCTTCCACCATGGCGAAGCCTGCCTGCATCCAGAACACCAAAGCCGCTCCTATAAGGAACCACACCGCAAATAATTCTCCATCCAGCGCTTTTCTGATCTCTTCACTCATAATACTGCTCCTCTCCTGATTGTCTAAAAGAAGAAAGAGACTTTGGTCTTATAAACCAAAGCCCCTTTGCTTCTCTTTGGAACAATCATGTCCCTTGTTGATGTCAGGGAAAATATACTATACCCTTATACTCTGTTCAATTACACTTATTTACCCTTTTTGTAATCCTTTTTGGTGATATTGCTCCGGGATCTTACTCCTCATATTCCACGGGACAGAAGCTTGAAGAGCTGCATCCTGCTTTTCACTCCGCATTTTTTATAAATATTCCGTTCATGCTTTTTCAGGGTATTCATGCTGATCACAAGCTCCTTACTGATACTTACATTATCCTGTCTCCGGATGATGTGGCGGAGCACCTCCGCTTCCCTTTTTGTCAGAGAATATTTAAGCACAAAGCCGTCAACATCAAATACCTCTGAAAGTTTTTCCGCAGAAAGCCGTTTTGAGATACTGAGTGAAATATGATCCTTCAGGACATCCAGGGTAAATATATCATAGTAATCAAAGTCCCCGCCGGCTTTCTTCCGATAGAGAGTTATGAGTCCCAGAAATCTGCCCTCGTAGCCTATCATCATCTGGAGTGAATAGTGAAGATCGTTGGCCCGGTAGACCTTGTCATAGTACGGGGTGTTGATCCTCCGTTCATCGGGGATCGTATCGGAACTCCTGTAGACCATGCTCCTTCCACTGCAGCGGATATCCCTGTTATAATCCAGTTCATCATATTTCAAGGCTGAATCACTTCTCATCCCTACGGTGACCCCCTGGGACAGTTTATTCGGATCCTCACAGTCCGCGAGGAAGAAGTCCGCCGCATCATAACTGATCTCTTTCCTGATCCTTTCAAGAAAAAGCCTCTGCATTTCTTCCGTATCTTTCGTGCTGTATATCAGATAGATGATATCGTTCAGCACTATCCAGTCATTTGTTTCCAGTCTTCCCATAGTCACGGAGATTCTAATATATATAAAATCTATGTGTCAAGGCGGTGCCTTATTGACAGTAGGATATACGCATCACTTATCGTATACCGGTATCTTGAGAAGAAACTTGATGGAAAATTCACCATTGACCAGATACTCCCGACCTTAAAGGAAATGGATTTCATGAAATATGAGGGAAAGGGTTATCAGCCGGTCTACACAAGAACAGAATTAACGGATGCCCTGCACGAAGCCTTCGGGTTCTGTACTTCAAGGCAGATCATACCCGTGGCGAAAATGAGAAATATCATTTCCAGAACCAAGAAATAAAACCTAAAGGATACCCTACCGGTCTTAAGCAAACGGTGCTGTGCGCCCTCTGAAGATGCCGCTTCTCCAATCAAAGGCCAGCCGTAGTGCAATGGGGGCCGGACCTCCATTTAGGCGGTTGCATCGGATAAAAGATGACGTAACGTGCAATCAAAAAAATATAAAAGCCCTGTGATCCGCTGTCTAAGCGGGTTTCAGGACTTTTTTCATCAAAACTCTGTCAAAGACAGGAACTTTTTTTATAGAGTACACAAGCATCCCGTCAGAGCCGGTAATGCCAATTCTTCTCCTAATTCTTCTCCGGACCGTCCTATCTCGAATCTTCTCCTACGCCCCTATAGCTTTGAGAATTTTGTCATTTCTATCGGCCAAAGCCCCGGGTATTTTTGCTGTCCACACCTATAGTTTTGAGAATTTTGCCATTCCTATCGGTCAAAGCCCCGGGTATTTTTGCTGTCCACACCTATAGTTTT
>CAMVGV010000055.1 GCA_947167135.1 uncultured Lachnospiraceae bacterium | reverse complement strand
CCATTGTCGGATGCTGATTCTATAAGATTATTGAGGGGGATGCGTAATTACTATTGTTATGCAAAGCTTAACTGAAAAGCGTCCTTTTCCTGGAGAGCATCTCATCTATCCTTGAAATATATCCGCCCACGTCCTTTACATTGCCGTTTCTTCTGATGTCGTTACCTGTATGTACACACTTTGATACTGTTCCCGCACCAACTGCCGGGATGGAATGAACCTCCTCCATCATAAGTATATTATATATCCCCTCTTTTCCCGGTCTTGCCCAGCCGGTATTTTCAAAGTTTCCCGACATATTCTTCTGACGGTAAAGATAATAGGGCAAAAGCCCCATTTCCCGGGCTCCCGATGCCGCTGTCTCCATCATAACATCAGTATTGGAATTTGAATACACTTTATATCTCTCAATTTCCTCCATAAGCCTTGAACCTCTCTTTACAGCGAGACTGTGCACCGTAAGATCATCCGGCTTAAGCTTCGCTATTTCCGATATTGTATGGCTTACTTCCTTTTCACCCTCTCCGGGAAGACCCAGGATAATGTCCATATTTATATTGTCAAAGCCCACGTCCCTTGCGTCATTAAAGGCTCTTACGGTGTCCTCTGCACTATGCTGCCGGCCTATTATCTTCAGGGTTTCCTGATTCATGCTCTGGGGATTTACGGATATCCGGTCTGCACCGTTTTCCTTTAAGATCCGGAGCTTTTCCTTTGTGATGGAGTCCGGTCTTCCCGCCTCCACCGTGAATTCCCTGATACTTTCCAGATCGAATAGCCGGTGAACACTGTCAAAGAGGCGCTTAAGCTCCTCCTCATTCAATGTTGTCGGGGTTCCACCCCCGATATATATGCTTACAGGCTTCCGGCCCGAAAAAAGCTCCGAAACAAGCCTTAATTCCATTTCAAGGCAGTCAAGATAATCCCCCACCCTTGTTTTCCAAAGTCCTATCGCATTTGAGGTAAAGGAGCAGTAAAGGCAGGTGGTCGGGCAGAAAGGGATCCCGATATAAAGACTGAAGGAGTCCGGAGTATTGACCTCCTTAATGATATTCAGTTCCTTTACGGCTATATCCGAAGCCAATACGGATTTCCCGGGACTCACAAGATAAAAGGACTCCATATGTTCCACGGTTTCCTCATAGGAAAAGCCCTCTCTAAGGTGGTTCATGGCAAGCCGTACCGGCCTTATGCCCGTCAATGTTCCCCAGGGAAGGGAAATCCCTGTTTTCTCTGACAATTCTTCATAAAGCCTGCATTTCAGAATGTTCTTCATCCTGAGCCGGTCGTTGTCCGAAATATCAGCAAGGCTAAGCTCCAGTATCAATGCGGTTTCTCTTGTGATCCTTATCCTGAATGTACTGTCGCCGGAGCCGCTCTCCTTATCCTCCGGGAAATATGAAACCTCAATCTCCTCTCCCGGGAAAAAGGACCGGACCAGGGGATGGATATCATTTATGAAATTGTCGTTTGACATTGATAAACTGATCATAACTGCAAATAAAGTGACGCACGCCTGATTTAAATGCCCTTGTCCCAAAACTCTGTTACTTCTTCACCGGCGGAAGGGAGATCTATCTCCTTTACATTATCCCACTCTCTGGGGAAGAGCCTCCTATAGCCCCTTGCCAGGAAGCGTTCGTCCAGAAGCGCCACTATTCCGCGGTCGTTTTCTGTTCTTATTACCCGTCCCGCAGCCTGCAGCACCTTATTCATGCCGGGATAACGGTAGGAGTAATCAAAGCCGTCAAGCTCCCTTTCGTCAAAATAATCCTTTAAGATGCTGCGTTCAAATGACACCTGGGGCAGCGCCGTCCCCACGATGACAGCTCCGATAAGTCTTTCCTCCCTTAAATCTATCCCCTCCGCAAAGATACCTCCCGAAACACAGAAAGCAAGTAAACGGTCCGACCTCTCAAAGTTTTCGAGAAAATCCCGTCTTTTGTCTTCATCCATATACCTTTCCTGGATAATGATCTCCTGCTCCCCGGAATCAAAAGAAGACAGATACTTCTCCGTAACCTCTTTAAGAAAGGCGTAAGACGGGAAAAACACCATATAATTTCCCTGTTTCACACTCACTATCTCATAGATCTCCGCAGCTATCCTCCTGTATTCGTTCTCGCCTCTCCTTGTGTATTTGGAGCTTACATCCCGTGAAACAAAAACACCCCTTTTTGAATTGTCAAAGGATGAGCTTGCATATATGGTGTAATCCTCCCTGTCACCGCTTAAAAGATCCATATAGTAGGTAACGGGTAAGAGGGTTGCGGAAAAGAAAACCGTGCTTCTCGCCCTGTCGGTGCATTTCCTTATTTCTTTTGCGGGATTTACGTTAAATAGCTTTACCTTAAGCCTCCCGTCACCGGTGAGCTCCGCGTAATTTACATAGGATTCATCCTCGGTCTCATAGAAATCGAGGAAGGAGCGTATATTAAAATAGAGTTCCAGCGCATCATTATCGATACTGACCTCTGCTGTTCCGGCTTCCTCCAGAAGCTCCCCGAAAATGAGTGCCGTCCTTGTAAGTACATCCGTAAACTCTTCAAGCTCCGGATCCCTTACGGCGCCCTCCTCCCTGCTGTCGCAGAGCTTCTTTACAGGTATCAGGGCTCTGGAGCAGTTTGAAAGATTCGTCATAAGCCTCTTTATAAGCTTGATAAGGTTCTGCCTCGCCTTTTCCTTCCGTACATCCTCACTTTTAGCAGGACGGGTGTCTGCAAGGGCATTCCACCCCTCCATAAACTTTGCCCTGATCTTCAGGAAGTCTTCCTTAAAAAGCTCCGCAGAAAACATTTCCCTCGCCCTGTCAACGAGATTATGGGCTTCATCCACGAGAAAGATATAATTCCCGTTCACTCCCTCTCCGAAAAAACGCTTTAATTTAACTCCCGGGTCAAAGCAGTAATTATAGTCAAGTATCACGGAGTCACAAAACAGCGAGAGATCAAGGGACAGCTCGAAGGGGCAGACCTTTCTCTCCAGGGCAAATTCCATTATCCTTTCCCTCGAGTGGTCATCCTCCTTTGTAAGGAAATCATATAAGGCGTTATTTATCCTGTCATAGTGGCCTTTGGCAAAGGGGCAGTCTATGGGATTGCAGGGTGTACCCTCACTTTCCTTAAGGGCACAGATCTTTTCCTTTGCGGTAAGGGTCACGGTCTTAAAGAGAAAATCCTGCTTCCTTAATTCCTCAAAGCTCTCCGATGCCACGGTGGCCGTAACGGTCTTTGCGGTGGCATAAAAGATCCGCTCCGTCAGGCCCTCACCCATGGCCTTAATGGCGGGAAACAGCACTGCCAATGTCTTTCCGGTGCCTGTGGGGGCATTTAAAAACAGCCGTTTTTCATGAAAAACAGTCCTGTAGACTCCCTCCGCCAGCTCCTTCTGACCCTTACGGTATGTAAAAGGGAACTGAAGCTTTTTTATAGAGGCGTTTCTCTTTACCCTCCACTCATATGAAAATGAAGCCCAGCGCCGGTATTCCCCGATAAGGGCGTCAAACCAGGCCTTTAATTCCCCAAATGTAAAGCCCTGATGAAAATATTTAACGTCCTCAGACTCCATATTGCAATAGGTCATTCGGACGTTTATCTCATTAAGAGCGTTCTGCAGGGCATAGATGTAGGCATAGCATTTTGCCTGGGCAAGATGCACGTTTTCAGGTTCCTTAATACGTTTAAGCTCCTTATATACCCCCTTTATTTCATCAATAACAACCGTTTCATTATCAGCGCAGATGATACCGTCTGCTCTTCCGTCGATCACGAGCTCATAATCCTCAAAGGAAATTATATGGCGTAACGGTACCTCCGCACGGTAATCCGGTCCCTCCCTTTTCTGGAGCATCCTGTGTATCCTGCCGCCCTCCAGCATGGCATCCGCCTTTACGGTCCGGTGCCTGTTATCTATATCTCCGCTCCGCAGGATGAATTCCACCAGCTCACGTACAGATACGCTTATCCTGTCCTTTACCATATCTTTTCGTCAAGCGCCTTGAAATCAATATAGAGATCATCATAGATTCCGGCCTTTATCCTGTCCTCAAAGGTAAAGGACCTCGGAAGGTACGGATCGTCGGAATTATAGACAGTCACGCTTTTCTTGGCGGGATTTACTATCCAGTATTCCCTTACTCCTCCCTCTGTATAAAGCTTCAGCTTATCAAGGTAATCATGGGCGGGATTCCCCGGTGACACAACCTCGATCACCCAGTCGGGAGCTCCGGTACAGCCCTTTTCCGTGAGCTTCTCCCTGTCACAGATGACGGAAATATCGGGTTCCAGTACCGTGTCCTCATCCTCATTAAGCCGCACGCCGAATGGAGCGGGATATACGCGGCAGTCACCCTTATTTGAGTCGATATAATTAAAAATCTCATTGGAAAGCCTCATGACCAGCTCCATATGGACCCTCAGGGGTTCGCCCATTGCATATAAGGTATATAATTCCCCGTCGATTAGCTCATATCTTTCGTTCTCAGGCAGAGCCTCAAATTCATCTATAGTTAATTTATGGCTTTCAGGTATACTTACTTCCATAAGTCTTCATACCTCCCGTGTTTTTTTTATTATAGCCTTTTCGTGACTTACTTACAATGAAGAACACTGCCGGCGTATGATTCCGGCAGCAAAAAATCCTGAAATTGTAGTATAATATTACCGTTACTGTGAAAAAGGAGCAGGAGACCATGACTTCATGCGGACGAAATCGGTGATTGTCCGCATGAATCCGGCTTCGCCGGACACGCCGACCGGCAAGCCGCTCGGCTGGTCAGGTACGATTCTTGTTTTTCCGATGAAAAACAAGAATCTTTGCTCTCACGCTCCCGCGGGCGATGCCGCAGGCACATCCCCCGGTGACAAAAAGCCTGCTGAAAGGAAAGAATCATGAGAGTACGATCTAAAAAAATCTGGTCGATATTACTGGCCACAGCGCTTAGCTTTACGCTTACTGCTCCTTCCGTCTTTGCAGAACCTAATGCGGGAAAAGACAGCGTAAATACTGCGGATGATGGAAATGAAAGCACAAATGGAAACCCCGTAAGCCTTGGCGGATGGGGAATAGATGACAAAGTCAGTGAAAATTCCATTTATATCGAACAAGAATCTGATGATTTTTCGATTTTCACGATTAATAATACCGATAAATTAGAAGAGATAGATGCCACCGTTGCCGGCAGCACCGACTCGGACGACCTCAGGTTCGTCTTTGGTGAAAATACTCAGTATAAGATCAATGAAAATGATCACATAACCCTGGGCGTAGAATGCGGCAAGGATAAAGACAGTGTTGATGTGGATTTCCCTGTTAAATTCTTTGAAAACAACGATATGACGGAGGAATTCAGGGATAAAGTTTTCACAGTCCTTACAGATGAGGATACCGTATGCAGGCCTTATCTCTGTGCATACAATACCGGTGATGACGAGGAAGTAAACGAAAACACCGAATATGCCTGGAGATTCAGGTTTTACACCAAAGATTCCTTAAAAACCGAATCCGTCGGTGGATGGGATGTTTCCGATAAGTATATCGAAGGCAGTGAAAGCGAATTCATAAAAGGCGACGAGTCTGACGATGATGATCCCTGTGAGGCGTACGTAGTAAGCCCCGCATCCGAAAATGATGCCATTGACACTACTCTTAAGGGAAGCACGGATTCAAAGGATCTTACCCTTTATGTAGAGGACTATTTGTCGGAGGATTATGTCAAATATGATTACCGCGAGCTTATGGTCAGTGATAATATCCTTATAGATGTTACAAAACCCGATGGTGCCAAGTCCGGAGACAGTGTCAGCGTACGTATTGAAAAGGCTAATTTCAACGGCGATCCCACCGAAGAAGATATCAGCAAAATTGTAAAGATAAGAACCGACTCCGGAATAAAATATGAGCTCTTAGAAGAAGAGGAGGAGGATGAAGAAAAAAAAGAAGTAACAGAATACTGGGTCTTTGATTTCAAAGTAGTTGAAGAAAGTGCGCAAAAGCAGAGAGAAGCTATCGCTTCTGAAGAAAGAAAGGCAGAGAGCGGTTCAAAGAGTGAGCGCACCCAGGTTCTCGGTGACACCATAAAGATGACCGGCGAAAAGCAGGGTAAAAAGCGGATATTCAGCTTAACCGGGTTAAATAAGCTTAAGGGCATACAGAAGCTCACCGTAAACGCCGGTGCAAAGTTCAATGCTGAGGAGCTTAAGGGTCTGGATATTGGCAAGGTTACCGTCTCCTTTAACTCATCAAACGGTTCCTCCACCAACGGAAGCCCCAAAGATGTGAAGAAGCTCTTCAAGCTCAATAAAAAGGGTCAGGTAACTGTAAAGTCCGATAAGAGCCATGCTGCATATACACTTATGATCCCGGTTTCCGAATGTACACTCTGCCTCACTGTTGTAAATGTAAACTTCGACAGGAACGGCTTAAAGAATAAAAAGATCACGGCTCTTAAGGGAGAAGGCTCATCTGTATCCGTAAACCTCATGCAGTTTGCGGGGAAGAGCGTCCAGAGTGACGAATCGGAATTCCTTTCCGCTGACTGGTATGTGGACGGAAAGACAGAAGTGACTACCGTAAGCTCTGCAAATGCTGTTAAATCAAAGAAGGGCTTCAACGTTTATCTTTCACCGGATTACAGGACATTGACCGTTGCAAATTCCGGAAGCATAAAGAAAGGCAGCGTGAAGATCACGGCCGCCATTAACGGAAAGAAATACTCTGTAACTATAAAGGCCAAGGTAAATTAACTAACCATATCCCATAAAAACGTGCACCGTGAGGCGCACCAAAAAATGCCCCGGACGGATCTGACCGCCCGGGGCTTTTATTGTAAACGTCAGATAAATCTGCCGTTTACCATAATATGATTCGGACGCCAAAAGTCACATTTTGATCAAAGCAGGAAGATATTATTCTCCTCCGCCTTCCTGATGTCTTCATCAAGCCAGATGGAAGACTGAACCTCCCCGATATGAGCCTTTTCCAGGAAGTACATACAGATCCTGGACTGGCCGATACCGCCGCCAACGGTATATGGCAGCTCTCCATTAAGTAATGACTTCTGGAAGGGAAGCTCCTCCCTGTCCTCGCAGTGGCTTAGCTCCAGCTGCTCATGCAATGACTTTTCATCAACCCTTATTCCCATGCTTGAAAGCTCAAGGGCGCAGTCAAGTACGGGGAAATACACGATGATATCCCCGTTTAAGGACCAGTCATCATAGTCGGGGGCACGCCCGTCATGCCGTTCGCCGTTTGAAAGGGCTCCGCCTATACAGGAAACAAATATGGCTCCGTATTCCCTTGCCGCAGCATACTCTCTCTCCTTCGGGGTCTTATCCGGGTAACGTTTAAGGAGCTCCTCGCTCTCAATAAAGACGATCTCTTCAGGAAGGCTGTTACTTAAAAAGTCATACCTTTCATGGAGGTGCCTCTCCGTATATTTAAGGGCATTGAAAACACGGCGCACCTTATCCTTAAGGGTCTCCGTATTCCTCTCTTCCTTTCCTATTATCGCCTCCCAGTCCCACTGGTCAACATAGATGGAATGAAGGTTATCCGTGTCCTCATCCCGCCTTATAGCGCACATATCGGTATAGAGCCCTTCACCCCTGGAAAAGCCGTAGTCCTTCAGTGCAAACCTTTTCCACTTGGCGAGGGACTGGACTATCTCCACCTGCCTGTCGCCCTGCTCCTTTATACCGAAGGAAACCGGTCTCTCCACACCGTTCAGATTATCATTAAGACCTGACTCCGGCCGTACAAAAAGAGGTGCCGACACACGGGTAAGATTAAGCTCCTTCGCAAGCGCCCTCTCAAAGAAGTCCTTCACCTCCTTGATGGCGATCTGTGTCTCATGCACACTCATATTGGGTTTATAGTTTTCAGGGATCACAATACTCAATTTTATTTTTCTCCTCTATTAAAGCTGTTTTTCAATACTATGTCATTCTGATGGCGCAGCCCGAAGAATCTTTCATCACAGAAGAAAAGATCCTTCGCTGACGCTCAGGATGGAAAAATGTCCAGTGGACATTTTTCGGGCACGCTTTGACGCGCTATGCGCGGCAGTGCCCCGCAAGGTAAAAGATCCTTCGCTAACGCTCAGGATGACATAGCTACCCAGACGGAAAGATCCTTCGCTGACGCTCAGGATGACACAGCTGTACCCAGATGGAAAGATCCTTCGCTGACGCTCAGGATGACACAGCTGTACCCAGACGGAAAGATCCTTCGCTGACGCTCAGGATGACATAGCTGTACCCAGACGGAAAGATCCTTCGCTGACGCTCAGGATGGCATAGCTGTACCCAGACGGAAAGATCCTTCGCTGACGCTCAGGATGACAGGGCGGCAGCCCGATGGAAAGATCCTTCGTCGCATCCGCTCCTCAGGATGACATTTTTCACCACGTCAGTATCTCATACCCGGTTTCCGTGACCACGAGCTGAACCTCCCACTGGGCGGACAAACTGCCGTCATCGGTATACACGGTCCAGCCGTTATCCTCATCGGTAAAGATATCATGCTTACCCATATTGACCATGGGCTCGATGGTAAAGCATAATCCCGGCACCATCAGCATTTCCGTTCCGGGCTTTGATACGAAGCTGACCCAGGGTTCCTCGTGGAAATCCCTTCCGCAGCCATGTCCTCCGATCTCCTCCACTACAGAGTAGCCCTTGCTCTTGCAGAACATATTAATGGCGTTTCCCATATCTCCAAGGCAGACCCAAGGCTTGACCTCCTTAAGTCCGACGTTCACCGCTTCGTGCACATCATCCACAAACTGCCGGATCTTTGGCTCCACATCCCCTATAATGAACATCCTGGAGGAATCGGCATAGTAGCCGTTAAGTATGGTGGTACAGTCCACATTCACTATATCCCCGTTCTGTAGAACGTCATCCTCTGAAGGAATGCCGTGGCACACCTGGTCGTTTATCGAGGTACATACACTTTTGGGGAATCCCTCGTACCCAAGGGTCGCGCAGGTTCCTCCCATATCCCGGGTGATCCTGGCTACCCACTCATCGATCTCCTGTGTGGAAACCCCCTCACCTATATGCTCTGCAACGTAGTCGAGACACGCTCTGTTTATCTCAGAGCTTTTTTTGATGCCCTCTATATCCTCAGGAGTCTTTATGATATCGTGCTCCGGAACCGTATAGCCCTTTTCCCTGAATATCTTCAGCTTTTCATCAAAAGCAAGATGACACTGCTTGTATTTTTTGTGACTCCCGCACCAGCAGGGATCATTTCTGCCTATCTGTCCCAATAGTATTCTCCTTAAAAAACCCATTATTCCTTTTATTACGATGCTTTAACCCTTGATTTCCTACTGTCGATAAAAAATAACAACGCCGTCATTAAAAGTATCCCGACGGAGTCCACGAATACATCCTGTATCTTCCCCGATCTGCCCCTCACAAGGGTCTGATGGTATTCATCGGTGGAAGCATAGAATACACAGAAAAGCACCGTGGAAAAGTATAGCATTTTCTTTGAATTTGTCCAGAAAACCAAGGCAAACCATACGGAAAGCGTAAGAATGGCATACTCCGTCATGTGGGCACACTTTCTGACCACCTCTTCCATTCCCAAAGCCTTAACCTCCCTTTCCCCGGGATCAAGCTCCTGCCCGAAAAGAAAGCTTCCGGCATCCACCAGACAGTAGGATACCCACATGCTCTGCTCCGTTGATTCCTCTGCTTCATTAGCAGACATCTGGAAAATAAGACCCATGATAAGAACTGCCGGAAGAAGTGCCAGATAACTCCTAAAACTCCTTTTTTTCAAAGCAGTAACCTCCGTAAATGGAAGAAAGGACAATGTAGATCACACTGCTTATAAGAACCTTCGGCACATTCCTGGTGGCATAGAACTGCAGCTCCTGGAACTGGGGCGTCAGAAGGAAATTCCGTATAAATATAGCCGGAGGAAAAGCGATATTATCCGTGGCCAGAAGCATTATCACCCTTGGGATCAGCACCACAAAGAGGAAAAACATAAGAAATGCCTTTTTTCTCGGCGTGAAAACAAAGCAGAACATATTTGCAAGAGACAGCCCTGCTAAAAATAAGGGCATCGCAAGAACCACGGCTTCGAGGAAATCAAGGATCACGGAAATATCGATGGTCCCGTCATGCACCTGGAAAACCGGGGTGATCACAAGAAATGCCACAGTGGCAAAAAGTGCAAGACATAGAAGCAGCAATACCTCGGTTATAAGCTTTCCGATAAAAATATCCCTTCTATTCAGGCCTATGGTGGATTTGTCCCTTATTCTGGGATCCGGGTATGTAGGTCCCAGTACCTCATCAGCCACAAAGATCAGGGCATAATAAGGCAGCCAGAAAAAGCCTTTTGCAAACATTATCAGATTATAGGCAAAGGTTCCGTCATTCATCCCGTAAATGATATCACGGAATGCAGTCATAGATAGATTTGCCACAAGCACCGCAGCAAGGATCCCTATAATAAACACCCTGAAATACTTATCCGTAAGGGATCTGCCGAGCTGTGTTTTTATATAATATGCCATTTCTTTACAAACCTAAACCGGACGAGTGATCGTCATACCGATATCCGGAAAAAGGATCATTTACTCATCAACCGAATAATTTGGTGCTTCCTTTGTGATATGTATGTCATGAGGATGACTTTCCTTCAGGGATGCCGCGCTTATCTTCATAAACTCCGCTCTTTCCTGCAGATCCTTTATGGTACTGCATCCGCAGTATCCCATTCCGGAGCGTAAGCCCCCCACCAGCTGGTACACGGTATCCTCGAGGCGTCCCTTATAGGCAACTCTTCCCTCCACTCCTTCGGGAACAAGCTTTTTCGCCCCCTCCTGGAAGTATCTGTCACTGCTTCCCTTATTCATAGCGGAAATGGATCCCATTCCGCGGTAAACCTTATATTTCCTGCCCTGATAAAGCTCGAAGGAACCAGGAGCCTCATCACAACCCGCAAACATAGAGCCCATCATAACCACTGATCCGCCTGCGGCAATGGCCTTCGAGATGTCACCCGAATACTTGATACCGCCATCGGCAATTATAGGTATTCCTGAACCCTTTGCCGCCTCATAGCAGTTCATAATTGCTGTGATCTGCGGAACGCCTATCCCTGCAACCACACGGGTGGTACAGATGGAACCGGGTCCGATGCCGACCTTTACCGCATCCGCCCCTGCTTCAATAAGATCCCTTACAGCTTCTCCCGTTGCCACATTTCCGACTATGACATCAAGCCCGGGGAAAGCAGCCTTGACCTCCTTTAGAACACTTATCACGTTCTTTGAATGTCCATGGGCGCTGTCTAAAACCACACAGTCAACGTGTGCCTTTACCAGAGCCTGTGCCCTCTCCAGGAAATTCGCGGTAATGCCGATGGCTGCACCGCAGAAAAGCCTGCCCTGGCTGTCCTTGGCGGAATTCGGGTACTTTATCTGCTTTTCTATATCCTTAATGGTGATAAGGCCTTTCAGATTCCCGTTTTTATCAACAACCGGAAGCTTTTCCTTCTTCGAAGACGCAAGTATCTCTTTCGCTTCATCAAGGGTCACTCCCTCTTCGGCTGTGATAAGCCCCTCACTTGTCATGCATTCTTTTATCTTCTTTGAATAATCTGTCTGGAATTTGAGATCTCTGTTGGTGATGATACCTACAAGCTTTTTTCCTTCCGTAATGGGAACTCCGGAAATCTTGAATTTACCCATAAGCTCGTCCGCATCCTTTAAGCTGTGCTCCGGAGAAAGAAAGAAGGGATCGGTGATAACCCCGTTTTCTGATCGCTTTACCTTGTCAACCTCATCGGCCTGCTCCTCTATGGACATATTCTTGTGAATGATGCCGATTCCTCCCTGCCTTGCCATTGCTATGGCCATGGCGCTCTCCGTAACCGTATCCATACCGGCACTCATCAAAGGAACATTGAGCTTTATCCTTTTCGTGAGATAGGTGGAAACGTCGACCATATTCGGGGTAACCTCCGAATATGAAGGTACCAGCAGCACATCATCAAAAGTGATTCCTTCACCGATAATCTTTCCCATTTGTCCTCCTCTTAAAGCTGTTTTTCACTACTATGTCATTCTTAGCGATTATTACGTCATTCCGGGCGATTATTATGTCATTCTGAGCGATTATTATGTCATTCTTAGCGATTATTATGTCATTCTGAGCGATTATTATGTCATTCTGAGCGAAGCGAAGAATCTTAAAATTCACCGCTGCTATAAGATTCATTACAATCCGTATAGTGTAACAGAAAAAGCCGGAAAAGTCATTTAAAGAATACCTTCGAGGGATAAAGATGTTTTATAGCATCCGTTATTTTCTGATCAGGCTCAAGTACTATCTTCTGCAGCTCCTCCCCTTCACGGATGACCAGTATGAAGCGTCCGGCTCCGGGGTCGCGGGAGCTGAAATCCCTGACCTTTAAGGCTTTATCTCTGTATTTATCGAGCACCGGAGCTCCCTCACGGGCAAAGAGCTCCATTTTGTCAAGATCATATTCCGCGATATTCTTTCTTTTTTCCTTTGAGTAAATAACATCAACACTGAGACTCCGGTTCAGGTACAGGTACTCGTACTCCACATTGAGTCTCGGAAGGAATAAATAACAGCATACGGCGGAAATGACCGCCGGGATCAGTAAAAACGTCCAGAAGAAAAGCCCGGCAGCAAAAAGAATAAGTGTAAGTGCATACGCGCCTGTCCTTATAAGATTGTCAAAGGGTGAGGGCTTTTTCTCAATAAGCCACTCCGCATAGCTCTCATTCATAATGATCCATTACCTTACGGGAAAAAACGGTTTTTCCGGCAAAGTGCTTTTTGCAGCTGCCGTTTTATAAAAATACATCAAAATAAGGCAGGAAACAAGCCCCGATATCAATATCAGGATAATACAAACATATGTTTTGTTCAAAATCTCCCCCACCGGCAGGAAGTACAGCACATATACGTATATATTTGCAGCCGAATGAAGGAATACGGCTGAAAGAAGGTTTTCAAACCGCCAGTAGACATAGGCCAGTACCAGTCCGAAGAGAAAGGCATAGATAAACTGGACCGCATTTCCATGGTAGAGTCCGAAAATAACAGCGGAAGCAATGCCCGCAGCCTGGGCCGTCACATACACACAGAGCTTCCTGAAAAAGAGGAAACGGAAGATCACTTCTTCTATAACAGGCGTGATTATACCATAAATAATTATTCCGGTCCCCGGCGGGAAGCGGAAAAGCCAGGGCCGTATCTGCGTACTGTAGGCCGGAAAAAGCCTGTCAACCTGCAGTAAGGCCACAAGCAGATTAAGACACATGGCAAGAGATATCCCGAGAAGCAGGCTAAGGAACATCTTCTTTTCAGTTTTTTTCTTCTCTCCTCCTCCGGGCATCAGAGGAATATCTCCTTTTTAAGCTTTACCGAATATATTATCATATCCTTCAGCGGCATGCAGAGAAGACCTTTAAGAGCATCCCCATAGAGTTCAAGCTGTTTACGGTATCTTTTGATCAATGCTTCGGCAGAGTCCACATTATCGGTTTTATAATCCATAACACTGAAGGATCCGTCCTCAATAAAGAATACGTCGATAATACCCTGTATCTGTACTCTTTCATTCTCCGGCCCATCCGGGAAAACGTAAGAGGCACTCCTTGATACGATAAAGGGCTGCTCTCTGAATAAGTCTTTATTCTTTCCTGCTTCACTCATTCTTCTCCAGATATCTGTTTTCAGGAAGTCCGAGATATCGGCACTCTTTACCAGATCCCGTTCTTCCTTAAGGATGCTTCCCTTATCCATGAGAACGGATAGGAAATCTTCAACATCATTTTTTCCGCTGCCAAGCTCCGGAGGAATGAGGCTCATCACCTTATGGAAGGCCGTTCCCGCTTCTGCAGCCTTTTGCATTCTCTCTATCCTTAGCCTTCTCTCCCCGGGATCTGCGGAATCTTCCTTATCTGCCTTATTCTTCCCTTCCCCGGACAGAAGCTCAGTTATATCAATGCCTTCTGCAATACTTAAAAAGTCGTCATCCTCCATGGCCTTTTTCTTAAGCTCGGAAACACTGACCTTTGAAGGCGTAAGGATCGCTTTTTCATAGGGATAGCTCCAGTCAGGAAAGATCGGAATATCACTAAGTAATGCTTCATCTCCCGGAGAAGCTCCCGACAGCACCCGACTCTTCATAGCGGAAAGAGAGAGACCCTCCTCTACCCTGTCTGCCGTCAGTCCTTCCGTATTAACACTGCTTATATCAAAGCATTTTCTAAGTGATCCATCCCCGTCCTCCTGAATAGCACAAAGAAAAAAATCCAGAAATGAAGAGGCACTCTCCATACTGCAGGGCTTGGCGAAGCTCTTTTCACTGTCCTTTACGACTCCGGAAACAATAAGCTTTTCCTTTGCCCTTGTAAGTGCCACATAGAGAATACGCAGCTCTTCTCCGATATCATCAAGCTTCATCCTGCGCGCAACAGCCGAATGCAGTATGGTCTTATACTTTATCCTCTTTTCGGGATCAATAAGGCTGATCCCGAGTCCCAGATCTCTGTGGCATATGATATCACTCGTTACATCCGTAATATTAAAGCGTTTATTGATGTTCATCAGAAAAACGACTGGAAATTCAAGCCCCTTGGACTTATGTATGCTTAATATCCTTACAGCATTCAGGCTCCCCTCTGCCGAAGCCTCCGAAAAGTCCATTTCATACTTCTGAATTCTTTCGATATACCTTAAGAAGCTGAAAAGTCCTCTGTAATTCGTACTTTCAAAGTCGGCTGAGCGCTTGATCAAAAGCTCCAGATTCTCCCTTCCGCTGCCCTCAAGCGAGGAAACATAAAGTGAATAGGAGCGCTTTATGATAAGCCTTATAAGCTCATGTATAGGGGTGTAGGGAATAAGGGATCTGAAGTACTCGACACCCGAAATAAAAACATCCGTTTTCTTTCTGATCTCCTCCCTGTAATCCCCGTTTTCTAATGCATCTATAAGAAGCCCTTCTTCGCAGGATGAACGTATTTCCGCGAGCTCCCCGTCACTGAAGCCTCCAAAGGGGCTCTTCATTGCGGCGATAAGCGGGATATCCTGCCTTGGATTATCGAGAACTGTAAGGTAATTAAGCACATCTCTGACTTCTCTTGTCTTAAAATAGCCGTTTTTCCCTTCGATAACAGCCGGTATTCCTCTTCCCTTAAGAACGTCCCTTACTATGTCATCATATCCCGAAACAGATCTCATTAATATGCAGAAATCCGAGTATTCCGCCCTTCTCTTCGTGATCCTCCCCTCTTTATTCTCCGTTACCTCAAAGCTCCCAGTAAGGGCTTCGATCCTTCCGGCAATAAAGGCCGCTTCAAGCTCCAGATCTTCAAGCTCATTTTCCTCATCCTTTTCAATAAGGGTGAATTCGGCCCTGTTTTCCGTGCTGTCCTCATCATAGCCTTCCCCGTAGATAAGCTCCTGGGTCTCATCGTACTCTATACCTCCCGTTCCCGGATGCATAATAAGCCTGAAAAGGCTGTTTACAGGCTCTGTAACACTCCTTCTCGATCTGAAGTTTTTGTTTAAGAGGATAAGCTCGTTCTTTTCATCACCGGAATACTGATCAAATCTCCTCATAAAGATCCCCGGCTCAGCAAGACGGAAACCATAGATACTCTGCTTCACATCCCCTACGGTGAAATAATTGTCATTAACCGCGATCTCTGTAAGTATCGCTTCCTGTAAGCTGTTACTGTCCTGGTATTCATCGGTCATGACCTCCGAAAAAAAGTCACGGTAGCTGTCTCCTGCCGGACTTTTAAGAACCTTTAATGCCATATGCTCCACATCCGAAAAATCAAGTACCGATCTCAATGCCTTCTTTTCCGAATATCTCTCCCTGAATTTAAGCGTCAGCTCCGTAAGCACTTTTACGGCAGGATAAGCGTCCTTCATTTCCGAAACCGCCTTTTCCCTGTCCTTTGAAAATAGCTCGTCCTTAAGCTTCCTTAAACTCTCCTTAAGCTTATTCCTGTGGTTCTTTACCTTATCCTTTTTTTCCGGGTCCACATTTTCGTCTTTTTTCGGTGAAAGACTCTTAAAGGAAAGTAAGGATAAGGCCTTATATCTGTCCGAGTAGGTCTTTTTTTCAAGGAGGGACGCAACGTTGTCTCTTTCCCCTGAAAGTACGGCACTGTACATATAGGGTCCGTCAGCTTCTCCTGACAGGCTTAAGAGCCTGTCATAGGCTTTAAGGGTATTATTAAGGACCAAATCCGAAACGGATATCAGATATTCAAGATAATATGGCTCCCCATCGCCCGGATCCCCGTAGGGAAAAGGCAGTTCCTTCAGCCACACTAAAGGATCCACCCTGGAATCTGCCGCCTTTGAGAGCTTCTGTATAAGCTCCGATAAATCCCTGTCATCCTTACCGGGAGAGCACATATCAAGAAAGCGGTAAAACTCCTCAGAGCCCTCTTCATAGGCTTCATTCAGTATCTCATCGCAGGCATCCTCCCTTAAAAGAGCGGTCTCATTTTCATCACCTACCCTGAATGCGGGATCTATCCCCGCTTCCTCAAAGTTCTCCCTTAAAACCCTGACGCAGAAGGAATCTATGGTCATTATGTTCGCGTTATGGATAAGACAGAGCTGCTCCTTTATCCTTTTATCACCGCTTCTTTTATGAAGCTCATCGGAAAGCCTTTTCCTTATCCTTTCCCGCATTTCCGAAGCCGCCGCATTGGTGAATGTGACGGTCAGTATCCTGTCTATATCCACAGGGTCATTCTCATCAAGAACCCTTTTGACCATCCTCTCAACCAGCACAGCCGTCTTACCGGAGCCTGCTGCGGCGCTTACCAGGATATTCTTATTTCTGCATTCAATTACTTTTTTCTGTTCTTCGGTAAATTCCATAATATGATTCGGACGCCAAAAGTCACATTTTGATTAAATACGGATTGTTCC
>CAMVGV010000054.1 GCA_947167135.1 uncultured Lachnospiraceae bacterium | reverse complement strand
AAATTGCAGACGGAGCCTTCGTTATGACCGAGTCCGCCTTATCAATGGTCACAGAAACTGAAGAAGCAGCGGTATCCGTATGGTTCCCGTCCCCCATAACCTTATACCAGACATAATAGGTTCCCACATCGGTCTTTTGGGGAACAGCCGCAGTATATGCCGATCCGTCGGGAGCTTTATTCTCTGTGGTAACAGCATAGTACATCGTGCCTCCGGTGACTGTTCCGGCATTTACAAGTGCCTGAGCCTGCCCTGTATATTTAAGGCCTGATATTGCAGACGGGGCTTTTGTGATGACTGACTCTGCCCTGTTTATTGTCACGGAGACAGAATCAGGATCGACATCCTTATGGATCCCGTCCCCCATCACCTTATACCAGACATAATAGGTTCCGGCGTCGGTCTTTTTGGGGACAGCCGCAGTATACGCCGATCCGGCGGGTGCTGTATTCTCAGTAGTAACAGCATAGTACAGCGTACCTCCGATGGCTGTTCCGGCATTTACAAGTGCCTGCTCCTTTCCCGTATATTTAAGGCCTGATATTGCAGACGGGGCTTTCGTGATGGCTGACTCTGCCTGTTTTATTGTCACGGAGACAGAATCAGGATCGATATCCTCATAGTTCCCGCCCCCGTTCACCTTATACCAGACGTAATAGGTTCCGGCGTCGGTCTTTTCGGGGACAGCTTCAGAATATGCCGTTCCGGCGGGAGCTGTATTCGCTGTGGTAACAGCATAGTACAGCGTACCTCCGGTGGCTGTTCCGGCATTTACAAGTGCCTGTGCCTTTCCCGTATATTTAAGACCTGATATTGCAGACGGGGCTTTTGTGATGGCCGACTCCGCCTTATTTATCTTCATGGTTGCAGAGCCGGTGGCAGTAGTAAATCCCCCCGCTTCAGCTTTATAATAAATTTTTTTAGGGCTTTCACTGACATTTGTGATGACCGGTGAAGCATCCAATGAACAATCATCAGCGGACTCCCCGTATTTCACGGTTACACCGCTATTTGGATGAGTAACATTTACGGTGATCCCGTGGGGCTTTCCGTCATATGTGAACTCCTGATCCGCTGCGGAAGCCCAAACTGCCGAAGGATCCAGGATCTCCACCGGGGGACTTGCGTAATCGGTCTCATGTTCGCCGTTCACATCCTCCGCAAGTATATAAACATGGTAGTCCCTTCCCCAGGTTCCGGACATGTAGTGATCAAATGTAAATGTACCTGTCCCGGATAAGCCAAAATTCTCCACATCAAGCTTTGTATACTGAAGGTAAGATATAATTCCTCCAACTTGTGAACAACTCCAGCCGTTATCTGTCCATGTGGTATGTCCATCTGTTATAAGCACCGACAGCTGTGTGGGATCTATGCTGCTGTTATCTGTAATGGTATAGTCTACGGTGAACGTATTATCATTGCTCTTTGAAACGTTATTAACCGAAACAGACAGATCGCTGTCCGGAATCGTAAGCTTATATTCAGCCCCAGGCTCCCCTTTTTCTCCTGAGACCAGAGATGTGGAAATGACAGAATCCAGCCCTATATTAAAAGCCGGACGCACGCCATAAAAATGACCGCTAACGTCCACATCATCATCCCCATCAACTCTGATTTTTCCATCCCCGGAGACATTCATTGCGCTAACAATCTCAGGGCCAGGTGAGCGCAGCCACCAGTCATATGTAGCCTTCAAATAGTTATCATCATCATTTTCAACATTTGTTTTGATCACATTTGCCTCTTTTGCTGACAGAGGCCAGAGATATGGTGCATCTTCCCCTGTAAGAGAATTTCCGGAGATACAATCAGTGTTAAGACCGTCACAATTCCCGGAGTAAAGCTCCCGTTTTTTTATCGCACCCTTTTCTTTTTCCGTAAAATAGGCACTATATATATTATCAATTTCCGTCTTAAGTTCAGAATCACCATATTTATTGTTTCTATCTCTTCCTTCAGAAAAACGAGAATAACCAATTAATCCCCCCGCAAACAGCGTAAGGTTATTTTCGTTTCCATTGAACAGAGCCCCATCACCGTCATAATTGATCACTCTCCAGGCCAGCTCTTGACCATCTTGTCTATTATTTTTACCGTAATATACGGTTGCGGCGCCCACAGCTGCACAATTCACGCTGAGGACATCCGAACCGATACAGGCGATGGTCTTCTCCGTATCATCCGCCCTTGCCGTCATCACAAAGGGCGCGCAGGGCATGGTCCCCATAACTATAGCTGCTGACAGGCAAAGCATCAGCAGTACCTTTGACAATCTTACTTTGGGTTGTGAATTCATCATCTCATTAATCATATTTTTTCTCCTGTCAACCTTCTACTGACTTCCATCCTTCAAGGTTTCTCTTTTCCGGGTCAAAATTCACGCCTATCTTTAATATCCTCCGGCTGTCGGCAGCGTAGGGAACGGCGTACCCCTTATCTTCAATCTGCTGCAGTGCTTCCTCTGCGCTTTTTCCACACTTAAATTCAAAGATATAGACTATATCCTTTGTCTCAACAACTGCGTCGGCTCTGCCCTTTGAGCTGTGGAGCTCGGTATGGATATACTGTCCAAGGAGCATAAAGGTTATATAGATCACATTCTGGAAGTCCCGCTCTACGTACTTTCCATCCCCGTCCGCCGGATAGGGTATCCTTGCGAAAAGAGCGGTGAAGCGCTCCCTGAGGGAACCGGTATCCCCTGCTTTAATATCATTACGGAAGGATCTTATGTCCAGGGGGCTTATTTCATTCTCCGCATTTAAAAACACAGGGGAAATACATTCCAAAAATCCATACCGTACTTCATCATTCGGATAATCCAGCAGATATTCCTCCGTTTCATCATCATATCCCGAAATCGTCAGATAGCCGCTCTGGTATAATAACGGCACCGGATCCGGATTATCCGTCCTGTAATCAGAAAGCTCCCTTTCATTTGAATATATGGAGTGCTCTGTGATCTTTTTCGGATCGAATCCTGTTTGCTTCAGCATTTCTATTAGAAATGAAGGCGTTCCTGACTCAAACCAGTAAGAACCGAATTTCCTTTCAGAAAACGCATTCAGAATGCTGAAAGGGTTATATACCCCTTCCGATACTTCGGCGAAATGATAGCCGTCGTACATTTTCTTCAGTTTATCAAGGCATTCCTTTTCCGAAAGCTTCCTTCTCTCTCCTAGAGCATTTATCTCCGGCATAAAAGCAGTTATCATTTCTTTTTCCGTAATGCCGCATATACCGGAATAAGCCTCATTAAGGGATATATCCTGCAACTGGTTTATGTCGCTGAATATACTTACCTTTGAAAATTTGGTCACTCCCGTGATGAAAACGAATTTTATATATTCATCATCACTTTTCAGTACACTGAAAAAGCCTTTGAATACCCTGCGGTTCGCATCCAGAAAGCTTTCATCTGATTCCAGCAGAGGCTTGTCGTACTCGTCCACCAGAATAACGGCCCTTTTTCCGGTTTTCCTTCCCGCTTCCTTTAATAAATGATCAAACCTGAGCGCCAGGGTACTACTACTCGAATCTGCTCCGTATATTTTCTCCCACTCGCTAAGATGTGCATCCAGCACCTTCTCTATGGGAAGTATTTCCTCTTCCCTGTCCCCGGAATCCTTAAAGCTATCCGATATTCCCTTCGAGTAATCAGCCTTATTAAAATCAAAATGAAAGACAGGATACTCTGTGAAGGCCTCCGGATCCCCTTCTGTAAGCTTTTCTATCAGAAGTCCCTTAAATAATTCCCTCTTCCCTTCAAAATATGCTTTAAGAGTCGAAATCAAAAGGCTCTTCCCGAATCTCCTTGGACGGCTCAGGAAATAAGGCGCTCCATGTTTTATCAGATCATAAATATAGGCTGTTTTATCAATATATAAAAAATCCTCCTGCCTCAGCTTTTCAAAGCTCTGTACTCCTATAGGAAGTTTCCTGAATGATTTGTCCATTTTTGTTCCCTCTAAGTCAGTGGGCAAGCCAGTAGGGACGGTTCCAATGGCGTCAAGTTATTGAAATTCTATTACTACACACAGTGTCATTCTGAGCGAAGCGAAGAATCTTCTATAACCGGTCGGAAAGATCCTTCGCTGGCGCTCAGGATGACAAAATGCTTAACTTACCGCCATTGGGACGGTTCCCGTTGACTTCATATTATCATTTTCAGCCCTTCAAATTCAAGCTTATCTTTGGGGCCTTCCTTTTGATTATTGATCGAAGATCGCTTTCTTTATCCTTTTTAAAACCTTATTTATCCTGCCCTTATTCTTTGCTATCCTGAACTCTGTTTCGCTTGTAAAATAATTCTTAATCCCCTTGTTTTCCTCCTGATCTGCCAGGCAGTATCCCGACACGTGACCCGGAGAAGCTATCTTTAGCTCACTTCTGTATGGATTATAGAGCTCCTCTGCAGTTCGAAGGTCCGTGAACAGGTCTTTGGAATACAGATCCTCCCTTACAAAAAAGGCATTTACACCGGTAAGATTTGTTCCCGTAAGAACATATCCCTTCTCCCTTCCAAGCTCCTCCATAGCCTTAAGGGATGCTCCCTGCCAGTCCGTTCCGTCCCATCTGTGCTTTGCATTATAGGCCTGCTTCCAGTAAAGATCAGGCGGGAACTTGCCATTATACTCTATGACCACGAGCCTTGGCTTTATGGAGCCTATAGCCCTCCAGACATACCAGTCATTTCCGTCGATATCTATACTTAGAAGGTCAGGGGGAGCGTCTGCCCTGCGGGCATTTCTGCCTCTTTTTATCAGCCTTTCTATGTTTTCACGGGTGATAAGGCCGTTTACCACCTTAAGCCGCTTATTTTTAATGACCGGTCTGAACCTGTATCCTATCTCCCTGCAAAATCCCTTATTCCCCTCGATCCATAAGCCGTGCCAGCCGCAGTGCAGGAGATAATGGGTATTACACTCCAGCCCGATCCCCACTCCAAGTTCGATAAATTCCTTTGTTTCCGTTCCGATCCTATTAAGGATCTCCTGTATGATCCCGTCTTCATCATTCTCGGAATATACCCTGTATCCGAAGTTTTCCAGGGCAAGAGGATTTTTCATACGCTTACGCGTGAGCTCATCCCAGCAGAGCCCTCCAATTATAGTTCCGCAAAAACTTAAATCTCTATCCATATCAATCCCCATTCCGCGGCTTTGGCCGACGGCACATACGACTCTTTTCTTCGCTCAGAATGACACTGTCTCACCGCTGATACCGGCTTTTCCCCGTACATCTCCTACTCCGTCAAGGTAAGCGCTCCAAAGCCGCTTCAACCTCACTGTCTTTTCGCTTAAGGGCGCCTTTCTCTTTACGATGCCGAGGGAGTAATGAATAAACCTGAATATATAGAATAGCGCGAGCTCCGCTCTTTTGCATTTATATATCTCCCGTGAAAGAATAAAGCTGTTTCTGTAATAATAATACTCAGCCACATTCTTTGTAGTTGCGCCCGTTTTATGGACCACCGTGACTTCGGGGTAAAAAACCACCTTCACTCCTTCATTATATGCCCTTAAGCAGTAATCCGTATCCTCACGGTACAGGAAATAAAATTCCTTAAGATACCCTATCCTGTCGATCACCTGTTTCCCGATAAAAATAAAAGCTCCGGTAAGACTTTTGCACTCTGTGATCTTATCCGTAAACTGATGTCCGGTCCTTCCGTATCTGTCCACATGTATTATTCCTGAAATGTCTTCTCCCGACTTATTTATCATCCTTGGTCCCAGGATACCGATCCTGTTTTTTTTCATATAGGCATAGCAGTCACTTATTGCGTGACTGCTGATAAGGCGGGTATCGCTGTTTGCGAGAAGAAACGTATCAAAGCCAAGCTCTTCCGCTTTTCTGATCCCTATATTATTCCCTGCGGCATATCCCCCGTTTTCCTCAAGAAGGATCGTTATACATCTCCCCTCCAAATCCGCCAGTTTCCGTCTGTCCTCAGCGCCGGATGCGTTATCAATAACTATAATGCAGAGCCCGGGATCATATTTTTCGATACTGTTAATAAGCCCCAATGTATCATCAAAGGAATTATAATTCAGTATTATCACCGCAGGCTGATCTGTTGTCATCTTTTTCCTCCGGTCAGGGTGAGTCATGCCTCTATTATCTGTTTTACAAAGGCTATCGATTCCCTTGTATACTCTCTTTTCAGCAAATACATCATAGCCGGTATCAGGACAAGCAGCAAACAGGTGCAGATAATGCCCCTGACTAACAATCCCATTATGCCCTCAAAGGGAACCAGATTACAAAAGCACAGGCACACCCCGCTGACTGCCACAGTGATCAGAGTATAAAGGATCCGGTTGGTATAATACTCCCTTCTCCCGGTTTTGAAGTATTCCCTGAATATGAGATTTGTGATGCCGATATAATTCACTGTCAAAATGGAAATACAGGGCGCAAGGATGATCCCGGCCACACCAAGAAGTTTCCCCAGTACCAGCATCAGGAGGATTACCACTAAAGCCTCCGCTATAAAGATCCATTTTGCCTTCCACCAGTATCCCAATGCGGAAAAGTAGGCGTTTCTCACCTCGCCCATTGCTCTTAAATAAAAATAGGTCACAAATAACACCACCACCGAATCCGGAAACATCAGTTCCTCACCCATCCACAATTTCATAAACGGCTGATACAGGGAGAGAAGATACGCAGTACATGCGGTGGTTACAATATTATGCAAAAACTCTATTTTCGTAAGGTTATTGTAATTCTTTTCCACGGATTCAGAGACGATACTGTTTCCTATACTGGACATAACGGCCTTCGTTACCATTACGAATAAGAGTATGACCGCATCATAAACAGTGCTGTAATTTGCATATTTTCCCGCTATGTACAGTCCGAAAAAGGAGGAGACAAGTATGGAATTCAATGAATCCCTGCTGACACTCAGCACATTGGAAACAGACAGCCCCGCAACCTGTTTTCTGACAACTTTTTTAGTCTCTTCATCAATGCTCCCTTCCGGAAAATACTGCCCGAATTTTCTTTTTGAAAGGACGTTCAGGAGTATATGGTAAAGAACCGTCCCCAGTATTAAAACAGCAGAAAAGAGGTAAAAATCTTTAAAAACTATCACAGACAGAAGCTGAAGACAGCTTTTTACGGCAAAGGCCGTGATATGGACGATCTTTATCATATCAAAGCGCTGCAGCGAATTTAACAGTGCCTCCTTATGTGCATACAGTAAAAATGCGGCCACCTTGCTTAACAGGAATAAAAAAAACAGGATATATATGTTTTCCCTGATCTCACCTGAATCCTTTACAAATCTCCCCATAAAGGGACAGACCATCATTCCGGCTGCCAGTATAACGAGACCGATGATCCGGTATACACGCCTGAAATACGCCATCATCCCCCGCACCGCCGCAATATCATTATCTTTCAGCGGTTTGTACAGATTGACAGTCATTGCGGTGGAAAAACCCAGTTCAGCAAGATTAAGTACCTGCAGCACGGCGTTAAAGGTACCGGCGAGCCCTATATATTCCACACTTAAGAAGCGGACTACAGAAGCATTGACCACAAGTCCGAATACCGGAAGGAGGCAGTTGCACAGCCCTCCTGCTATTATATTCCGTTTGGAATTAAGCGTTCTTGAATCCATTTCCTATAGTTCTCCCAGGATCCTTTCGCAAAGATCGTCCTTAAACCCGAAGTACTGTGAGCAGGACCTTAAATATCTGTCATTCCTGCCCCTGTCTATGTTCTTTTCTGCAAGAGATGTCTTTAAGGTTCTTAAGTTTACGCTGTCCTTATGAAATCCGGCGTAAGGAACAGCGAAAACCCTGATGCCGTTCTTTAGCTCACAAAATTTCAGCCAGATATCATCGGCCTTTGGACACACCTTCAGAAAGTCCTTGCTTTCCCGGCAAATATATGACATGACAGCCGGAGGGTAAAGCACTCCACCGACCCCTGTTGCGAAGAGATCGTGAGCGGGGCTTACAGCGTTCCTGTATTCCCATATCCATTCCTTATATCTTACCGGCTTCCTGTTCCGGTCAAACCTTATCTTATGTACCCGCCTCGCCGTCACCGCCTCCGGATGCTTCAGATATGCCCTGTACAGCTCTTCAGTCATGTCCTTATGATATATGATGTCGTCATCCACCGTTATCACCATATCATTACAATACTCATTGAAGGCATAATAGTATTTCGTATTAGGTCCCAGATCTTCCCGGAATCTGATAAGGATCCCCGTCTCCCTGATCTTTGAAAGCATCCGCTTTGGATAAGCCTTATCCTTACCGAGCCAGAGAACAATAAGATCCGGCTTCCTTGTCTGTGAAGCAAGGGAATAAAGTGTGGGAAGGATGTATTTTATCCTGTCTCCGGTACTTGTGAGTGAGACAACCATGTTTACTTTTGCCTTGTCATATGAAGGATGAAGCTTTACCCTTTTCCTGACCGGACATATATTAACGGGGCATATATTGACGGGGAAAATATTCCGGACAGCGCAGTTCATCCTTTTTCCGGCGCTTCTTAATACTGCCCGGAAAAGCTGCCCTGCACTCTCCCTTACCCCTGCGTATCTGTATCTGTAGCTTCGCCATTCGTCCTCAGCTTCTGCTATCTTTTCATCAATGCTTTTCATAACACCTTTAGCTGCCGTAAAAAGAACCTTTCCCAATCAGCCGTATATACGGCATCCCCAAAGCGCTCCATAATCCTCCGTTGCTTTCTTACTTCCTCCATATACTGCCCGGAATCCATACGGATCACCCTTTCCAAGCGCCTCCTTAAACCGGCCGCATCTCCGCTCTTAAATATGTGATCCCTGTTATGGCCCAGGACCTCGGGTATCCCGCCCCGGTCGCTGCCCATCGCTACGGTCCCGTTTCCTATGGCCTCGATAAGGATCCTTCCAAAGGGCTCTTCCCATTTTGAAGGGAGAACTACCGCCTTTGCCTTTTTCATATAAGCGTACAGCTCTTCCCTGTCCATCCAGTCAAGCACCTCGGCTTTTCCGCAGGTTCTCAGGAAGCTTTCAAGCTCTCCGTTTCCGATAAGGAGAAGCCTTACGCCCTTAAACCCCTCCATGGCCTTAAGTAAAGTGTGGATCCCCTTTTTCTCACTGAGCTCTCCGGCATAGAGAACCATGTCCTCCTTCTTATCTATCAGTTCCTCCGTGAGAGGTACCGGTTCAAAATCCACTGCGTTATATATGACTTCATTAAAGCTCTGTCCCCTTATCCCCGCCTCGATGTGCTTATTAAGCAAATAACGGGAGGGCGCAGCGAGAGCCGTGAGATACAAAGCAGCCTTCGCATTCCGGCGTATGTTAAAGCTGTCGAGGAGCCCTCCGGGAAAATTCAGCTTAAGAAGACTGTCTGAGCGGCACACATGGGACACCGGGATCCTTAGATCATATACTGCCTTCCAGAGATTCATCCGTCCGAGATAGGACATGGGAGAGGCTGTGTGCACCGCGTCCGGAGCTTCTTTCATTACTATGGTTTTATAATATTCATACCACCTTCTGTTTTGACAGAGGTCGCCCTGCTTTCTCCTAAGCTTTTCAAAGGGGGAAAATGTCTCTTTAAGAGGATTATTCTTTGCAAGGCTTAAAAAATGCTCACTTGCTCCCCTTATATACCTTCTTTTTACGCGGACTCCCCTTATTTCTTCTTCAAAAGTGTCTTTTCCAAGACAGTAAATAATGACCTCATGCCCCTTTCCCGCAAGGCCCTCCGCCATCTGCTTTGTGGAGAATTCACCGCCGCCCATTATATCCGGGTAGTAATTTTCCGCAAATACAAGTATTTTCAAGGTTCCTCCCTGCGGCTTATCTCAATCCTTTTGATAACTGTGCCCTCCGGAGCGCTGATAAGAAAGTTCACACTTTCCCTTCCGGTCATTACCACTCCGCATGCCTCCGAAATATCTTTCGAAGGATCCATCTCTGCCCGGACAGGCTCATTATCTCCGGCCTTTATTTCAATAAACGCACCATTAAGAGAAGCCGGCATATCATAATAAACGGTATAATCCCAGCTTCCGGGAGCGGAAGGATATTCCCCAAGGAGGCTTCCTCCTCCCTCCTTCATAATAAGTCCTCCATCCCGGGAGAGCTCTGCGTTTTCGTATGAATATCCCGGAGAATATGGAAAATCCACCACCCTGTCCTTTTCTTTAAGAACACCCCCGACGCAGTCAAATTTACTCTCATCCGCAATATAAATCTTAAGGCCGTCATAATCCCTTAAGTATTCCATATCCGAAATGAGATACTCCGGAAGTGTCAAATATGCTCTGTCCGTTGCGATCACGGCGGTCTTCCCCTGCTGCATGGAATTGTCGAGGTACCTCGTGGTCCCTCCCCAGGTGGTACGGAAAGCGGACTCCGCCCCGTCATTTACCACGATATAATGTACGTCCCTGCTGTAGACTCTTATCTTCCGCCCCAGATCCTTACTGTCCTCCCCCACGATAAAGGCTGTATTGACCCCCTCTTCCTCAATGATCCTGTTAAGCTCTGTGAGCTTATCTGACCCAAGAGCGGTCTTCGCATACAGCCATTCAGCATCCCCGTAGAGCATCGAAGATAGGAAAAGCCCGACGGTCAATATCTGCAACCCCCGCACCTGAAGGCTTTTAAGCCCCTTTTTCTCCGGCAGCTCATTAAGTATCTCCGCAAGCAGGAAAAAGGAGGGTAGCATTGGTATCAGATGGTATCTGCTCTCAAAGACCGTATCCCCGTACTTAAGGTCGAGAAAGGCAAACATGAAGCTGTTTAAGAGCATAACGGAAAAGATATAGCCCTTCATATCTGAAATATTTCTTTTCTTTATGCAGGTAAACACGGAATAAACTATTACCGTTAAAAGCACACAAGTCACTGCGAAATCTACAGCGGTGCCCGCAGCTTCAAGTGAAAAAAGCCTGACCCCCTCATGGGTCGTCAGACCTCCGAAGAGCTCGAAGATCCCGGCAAAGCTTGAAAGCAGGGCATCTGTCCATTTACGGGAATTGAGGATCACCTTGCTGTCTGCTGCTGAAGAAAAACCCGCTGCCTTCTGTAATATCATTCCCACGCCGCACGCAAGGAGCAGTAAAACTCCAAACAGGGTGCGTTTCGATCTGAACTCAGCAAAATCCCCCTTCAAAAAGGCTCTTATCCCCTCCCAGAGGACCAGAGGGGATACTCCGCAGAGCATCACATAGGCCCCGCTGCTAAGGCCCGTTAGGAATACGATAAAGAGCGTAAGTGCAGCTCTTATCGCATATTCCTTAATTTCCTTACCCTTATCGATATCAAGTATAAGGCTTATGATAAGAAGGGGCGTAAGGGCCCTGAAAGCAAAAAATCCCCCGCCTGCGAAAAGGGTGCGCCAGTACCCCAGAATATACATGCTGTAGGGAATGAAAAACAGTAAGGTCCCGAATCTCCTCCAGGTTTCGGTAAGAGACAGCTTCCTTAAAACCGAACTTACAATAAAAAGATAGAGAAGCACGATGAGGGTATTTGCGATACCCCTTGATAAGAAGATATTCCCGGTGATGCGGTAAAAGAAGGCCGATATGACAGCCGCCCCGTCAAGGTCCAGTGATGCCTGATAGCTGTATTCCGAGGGGAAAAGCTTCCCCTGGCTTCCCATCTCCATTTCATGCATATAGGCACTGGAGGAATCAAAGTCGATCATGGTATAGCCCCTGAAAAGGTTCATATACATGATAAAGGCTATCTGCGCTATCAGTGCGATAAGCACGACTTTATCCAATATCCTTGTTTTCTCAGGGCTGTCTTTCAATTCCCCATCACCTCATCCACTAAAATGCTCTTATCCAGTGCTATCTGTGCATCGATTATCTTCTTCTTTTTCTCTGCCAGCTTTTCCCTGTATAAAAGATTCTTATCATCATTAAGATAAATCATTCCGTCCCGGATGGAGGCCACACTGTATGCATCCACATAATAGAGAATACTCCCGCAGACCTCCGGCATAGAGGACTGTCTTGAACAGAGCACCGTCTTTTTTGCCTGCAGTGCTTCCAGAACCGGAAGCCCGAAGCCTTCACCCTTTGACAGGAAAAGCACATATCTGCAATTCCTGTAGAGATAGAAAAGCTCTCCCCTGTCCAGATAATCATAGGCTCTTACCCGCTTCTTTATGAATCCCCGGGAAAGCTTCAGCCGTTTTGCGATAATATCAAGCTTTTTCCTGTCTATACCGGTGATACAGAGCCTTAATTCCGTATCCTTTTCTTTGCAGAAATCCCGGAAAGCAAGGAGCGCCCTTCCCAGATTCTTTTCCGGCCTCCCTCCGCTTACAAAGAGGATGTATTTCCCGGATCCCTCATATCCCGGCACCTTGACCGGAGTGCTTTCCGCTATTGATGATGGCTGGTAAAGGTACGTTATCCTCTTTACGTTTTTATGGTTTAAGGCCTGAAGGGTATGATTTGATACGGTAAACACCTTATCAACGTTTTTCACAAGCACCGGGTAAAAAAGATCGTACAGGAGTTTTTTGATCACATATCTCGCATACAATACAGGAATAAACCTGTAGATCCCGCGATAAAACAGGCTGTCCATCGGGTCGAAGCGAGCGATATTATGCTGTCTGTCATGGATAACAGCGTAGATCCTTAGATCCGGGTTCCTTTTTCTGATCTTCCTTACTTTGACGAGAATACGCCCGGTCACTGCCGGTAATAACAGAATATCACCGCGCGAAAACCTTAGCTCCGTGATATCCCCGGTTCTGACCGCACCGTCTTCATCCGGCAATAGGTCGCTTTCCCATTTCTTCCGGGGAATATACCCATTATATACGAGTATCTTAAAGGCAACTCCCCGTTCTTTTAAGAGAGCAATCAGATCCCTTGTATAATTTCCGGCCCCGGTAAACTCACCGATATCCCTTTCAAGCTCTGTTACCGCCGTATAATCGATATAGATATTCATGCCTAAAACCCTATTTCCCCGAATACCTTAAATATGTCCTCCCAGCGGTGACAGCTTTTCACATATTCCCGGCCGTTTTTTCCAAGCTCCTGTCTCTTCTTCTCATCATGCAGGAGCTCTTCCACCATCCGCGCCATTTCGGCGAAGTCGTCACTCATCAGAAGATCCTTACCCACCTCTGCCGATAAGCCGTCGACTCCCAGGTAATTGGTCACAACCGGCATTGACATGGCCATTGCCTCGATAGTCTTTGTTTTTACTCCTGTCCCGTATGCTATGGGACAGAGTACCACTTCTGTTCTTTTCACATATTTTCTGATGTCACTGACCGTGCCTTCAAAAACGCACTGGGGATTATCCCGGTACTCTTCCCTTAAGAGATCCGGAACCGCGCCGATAAAATGTATTACCGGTCTGCCGGGAATAAGTGGGATTATCTTATCCATGATCATCCTCACCGAATCAGCATTTGTCGCCACAGTCATATTTCCCACATATGACAGGGTATTCGGGAGCTTTTCGATCTTTATTTCTTCTCCCAAATAGTCGCAGTCAGCCCCCATTGTGACCGTATATGCGTTATGCCTTCCGGAGCGTTTATTCATGTCTTCGGTCTCAAATTTATTAACATATATTAATGCGTCAAAGTTCTCTGCCGCTTCCCGCTCTTCCGTCTTAAGCCTTTTACTCTCTTCCTTTAATATAAAGTTCCTTAAAAGGCGGGAATTGATGATCCGGTTAAACCACTTTGGCAGAAATCCCTCATACCTTCCGCATATCCCGGAATCATTACTTACAGCCCTGATCTGCCTTAAATACCGTTTCGACAGTGCGTCCTCCATAAAGATGGTCTTAAGGCCGCTAAAATCCTTAAGTGCTGCAGAATAGCGGGATAATCTGTCAAGATCCACCATGATGGCATCGGGTTTTATTGAACCGATCAGTTCCTTTATCCGCTTTTCATTATACTTACTGTAATACAGTGAGCTCTGAAAGGACCATCTTTTTCCTCCTGCAAGAGAATGCCTGATCATATTTCCGATCTTTTCAGGATAACCCGGATGCCGGGCCTCAAATATCTCTTTTATAAAGTACGGTTTATCCTTTTCATATCCGTTCTGGCCATACTCCGGAAAAGAATACATATAGATATCATAATGATAGTGATCGTATAAACCCCTGCAATAATTGTATAAAAGGATCCTGTGGCCGTCGTATAAAGGCCAGAAAATCCTCGTTGATATGAGAAGCATTCGCTTTCTCTGTCCGGAGGTTTCAGGCATTTTGCTTACGCTCCGCGCTTTCAATCCTTTTTTCGATCCATTTATAACAACGGAAAAGACCTTCCTCCAATCCAACCTTCGGTTCCCAGCCAAGTATCTCTCTCGCTTTTGAATAGTCTGCACATCTGGCCATATTACCCTCAGGCTTTGATGAATCAAAATGCGCTTCGATCTTTTTTCCGGAAATACCGATTATCATGTCCACAACCTTGCTGATACTGGTAGAATACGAGGGTCCGATCTGTATGCAGCCCTTTCCCCATCCCTTATCAAGAGCCAGAACAAAGGCTTCCGTAACATCATCCACATGGATAAATGCCCTTTCCTGCTTTCCGTTTCCGAGTACGGTATATCCTTCATCAGGGTATCTGACTGCTTTCCGTATCAGTGCGGGTATGACCTGGCTTCTGTCTCCGTAATCCGTAGGTGCGCCGTATGCATTATGAAGTATCAGCGTACAGCAGGGGATCCCTGCCTCCTTATTAAGATAATCAAGCTCCAGCTGCCCCATAAGCTTACTCCATCCATAGGACGACTCGGGGTATGCCGGAAACAGCTCCTCCTCCCTTAAGGGTTCCGGGTCAAGGTTATCCTGTCTGGTACTGGGAAAACTGCAGGCAGTCCCTACGTATATGATCCCTTTTATCCTGTCCCGTCCCGCTTTTCCCGCCGCATGGAAAACGTTTGAATTTATGAGATTATTGCTACGGAAAATATCCCGCTGATTCTTAAATACATATTCTATCCCTGCGACCCGCGCTGCAAGATGGATAATATAATCCGTCTTTCCAATAACTCTTTCACAGGCGTTTATGTCACGGAGATCCGCCTTATGGAAATCCTTCTCAAGATCTATAACGGCTTTTCCCTGATCATCATAAAGATATTCGACCTTTCCCCGCCAGAGGTCATCGGCCACGGAAACGTCCCATCCCTCTTTTACCAGTCTCTTCACGAGATTCGAGCCGATCATCCCGCATCCGCCGGTAATAAGAACCGATTTCTTTTTATATTCCGAAGACATTTATATTCCCCCAGACTTTAGAAGTTCTTTGTTTTTTCCCTGACCGCCTGCTCCCCGATGCCAATGATAAGGAAGATGTAGGGCGTACTGACATACTGCTGGTAGCAGAACATCTGATGCGAAAGATATGCGACAATAATAACGGCAGCGCCAAGCGCCGCAGGTATTCCCTCCCGGTTCCTTATGAAGCGTATGCAGGCTGACAGGAAGATACCAAGGTAGGCTGCTCCTCCGAAAATACCGCTGCAGATAAAGGCATTCAGCCACTCATTATGCGCAAACAGCGCCACCTTATCCGAGAACACCATGATCCAGTCATGTGTATTCTCTCTCAGCAAATAAAATAGCTGGTCCGGACCGACTCCGAATATTGCCGTCAGCGGAGACCTTCTAATCCCCATAAGGAATGACACCACGCTGTCATGCCATATCGCTCCTCTTCCGTTTCCCCAAAATTCATCAAACAAAAGGTAATTTGCATTACTGCGAAGGCTTTCCGGAAGGATATTAAGGGTATTCAGGATTATGTAGGCTACTACTATAAGCATGGAAAAGCCGATAAGACCTGCGTATATGTATCCAATACGGCGGTATTTCCTTATATCAAATACGCCTATCCCTCCTGCCTTCCTTCGTATGAAAAGATATAAAAGGGCCAGGCAAATGACCGCTATCCAGATAAAGAGTGTCTGCATTATAAACTTTGGCAGGGGTTCAAGACGGAATTCGGGCTTTGCCAGATACCAGGCGATAATGATAAAGCACCACGTGAGCAGGATGATAAGCGAGACCTCAAGGAAAGCCTTCATCCTGTCAACACTTTCAAATGACAGTAAAAAAAGAAAGGACAGGGCGAAAAACATACCGGCAAAGATCATGTCCGCATTCAGAATTAAGGGCAGACAGGATGCGATAATGAGCTGAAGAACGGCTGCCTTATACATCAAAGAAGCGGGCTTTGATATCCACACGAGAAATGCGCCCAGAATAATAAAGATGATCATATAAGCCGAAAAATAGGTATTCTGTCCGATGGTTGAGATAAACAGTTTATTCTTTATACCATCGTAGAGATTAAAAAAATCAAGACCGAACCTCTGAAATATCCCTATCGCAAAAATCAGGGATGAGGATAAAAGAGACATATACAAAACACCTTTAAGCTCGTCCTGATCAAAAAATCTCGAGGTAATAAAATAAATATAGATAAACAGAAACTGGGATGCAAGACCCATGCACGACTGATCAAGTCCCCAGAGAAGATCGTGTCCGTAAGGCGTGATAATAGCGGATATCGTCACAAAGAGAGCATAACACGCCACAAAGATATCCGTTATCGAAAACCTTAGCTGTCTTATGAAATCCTTTATTCTAATTCCCCGTATTTTTATATAAAGAACGGTTCCTATGAGTACACAAAGAAGAGAAAGGGGAATGAAGGACGGTATCAGGAGCGGTCCCAGGCGGAATCCATAGGAGAGTGCCATCAGAAAATCGTATTTCACATATGATGTTTCCGCATATCCGGGTTTTATCAAAAAGGGATAAAGGCAGACCACCAGATAAATATACAGAAGCAGCAGGGATCCTGCCGCTATCATAAAAAAATTGGCCTGTTTATACTCCTCTGTTTTTTCCCTTTTTCCTGCCATAAACCGCTTATGCCGCTTTCAAAACGGCACAGGACTTCACCTGTCTTTTTTTGCCGGTAACTGTTCAGAATCCGTAAGGTTCTGAACAGTTACGTGTTCTTAAAATATAACACATCCGGCAGGGTCGGACAAGAAGTCGGCCGAGGGCGCTCAGGATAACAGAAGCGTCCCCAATGACATCCCGGCCTCAGGGAAGCCTGCAGCCTCCGTTCAGATTACTTCCGCTGAAGGTCACGGTCTTTGAGGTCTTGTCGTAGCTGAATTCACCCTTCTTTACCTTGTAGTCC